>JBEKOZ010000459.1:0-4654 GCA_049521275.1 Bryobacteraceae bacterium
CGATTGCGGATCGAGAATGGTCACCGCGTACTTGGTGATCGGCTTGACGATCGAAACGATGTCGACTTCCTGCACGCCCAGTTGGCGCATACCAAGCGGATTGCCCTCCGCGTCGAACATGCGGTCTGGCCGCTTCACCTGGCCCGAAACGAACAGGCACGGTGTTGAATCGAGCCAGGCGCCGGCGACGCCCGTCACTGCATTCGTCCCGCCCGGACCGGTCGTGACCAGAGCAACGCCCAGATTGTTGGTGGCCTTGCCATAGTTTTCCGCTGCGATGGCGCTCGCCTGTTCATGGGAGTTACAGACCGCCTCAATCTCCGGGCAGCGGCTGAGCGATTCGTTCAGATGCATGGCTCCCCCGCCGGTCACCAGGAACACATGCTTGACGCCTTGATCCGCGATGAAGCGAATCACGTAATCGGAAAGCTTTGCCATCTCTTTATAAACGGTTCAAGGCGACCTCCGCCTCGACCTCCGTCGCCTTGGCCTCGAGGATCGCGTCCACCAACTCGCGGACCGCTCCGTTCCCTCCATTCCTGGACGCGACGAACGCGGCTTTCTGGATCGCCGCGGGAACCGCGCCCGCTGGCGCCGCCGCCAGTCCAACCAGTCCCATGGCCCCCAGGTCGTTCACGTCGTCGCCCATGAAGCAGATCTCACTCAGCTTGAGGCCGTGCCGTTCCGCCAGCGACAGCAGCGCTCGAGCTTTGTCCTTACAATTCTTCTCGACGTCGGTGATTCCCATCTTGGCTGCATAGCGATCCACCAGCGGGCTGTCTTCGCCGGAAATCAAGGCCACCCTCAAGCCGGATTTTCTGGCGAGTGAAACGCCCATGATGTCCATGAAGGAGAACCGCTTCCACTCTTCGCCACCTGGCCCCCACCAGACGCCTCCGTCGGTCAGCACGCCGTCGACGTCGAGCACGATTGCCTTCAGGTCTTTCATTACGCCGCCATTTACGCGGCTACGTCGACGCGCCGGAGCTTCTTGATGATCGGCTGCTCCCGCTCGAACACGCGCTTCACGCCGTCTCCCATCGATTGCTCCACTAACCGGATGTCCCGCACTACGCGCGAAATGCCGTTGGGCTCAAGAGACGCTGCATGATCCGAACCCCACATCGACCGATCCATGGTGATGTGCCTCTCCACGCAACTGGCGCCAAGTACCACCGCGGCGACCGTCGACGGGATACCCGTTTCGTGACCCGAATAACCCACCGGCACCGCATAGCGTTGCATCATCGCCGGGATCGCCCGAAGGTTCAGTTCCTCATAATAGGCAGGGTAGGTGCTGCATGCATGGAGAAGAATCAGCTCATCTTTACCCAGAATCTCCACCGCGTGGTCGATCTGCTCGGTGGTACTCATTCCCGTGGATAAGATGATGGGCTTGCCTGCGGCCCGCGTATGCCGGAGCAGGTTGTCGTCCGTCAGCGAAGCGGATGCGATCTTGTAGCACGGCACGTTGAAACGCTGGATAAAATCGACCGACTTCTCATCCCAGCAGGAAGCGAACCACGCGATCTTGCTCGCACGGCAGTAGGCGTCGATCTCCTGATAATCGTAATAATCGAGCTCGAGGCCGTTCTTCAGATCTCCGTTGGTCGTTCCAAACGGGCTCTCGCGGGGGCGTTGAAGCTCCTCGGCGGAATAGACCACCTCGATGGTTCGTTTCTGAAATTTCACGGCGTCGCAGCCGGCCGCGACCGCCACGCTGATCAGGCGTTTCGCGAGATCGATGTCTCCGTTGTGATTGATGCCGATCTCCGCTATGACATAGCAAGGATGGGAGTTTCCCACCAGCTTCGATCCGATCTGGACCGCACCGTTTGCGCTCATTTTGCGTGCTCCTTGCGCGCCAGATCGGCGTTCGTCGCCGAAGTTCCAGCCGCGAACAGGATCGTCCGCAACCGGACAGCCGGGTTTCCGGCGCATGGACGTATGATCGGCTTGGCGGGCCATCTCCTTTAGCCCGGTTTAGCCTCACTCCCATACTTTCCAAGGAGCATCGCCGCTATTCCAAAGGTCGTTCAAGAGCTGGTTTTCCCGATACGTGTCCATCGCTTGGAAGAAACCGTCGTGGTTATAGGCGACCAGTTGGCGCTCGGCCGCCAAACGCTCCAGCGGCTCCTTTTCCAGCACGCACTGATCTCCATCCAGATAATCGAACACCTTGCGCTCGAACACGAAGAACCCGGCGCTCGCCCATGCGTCCGACTTGGGCTTTTCGATGAAGTTATGCACCAGCTGCGAAGCGTCGATATCCAGGATGCCGAAACGCGAAACAGGGCGAAAGGTCGTCACGGTAGCAATGCGACCGTGGCTCTTGTGAAACTCCAGCAGCCGCGGAATGTCGATGTCGCTGACGCCGTCCCCGTATGTCATCATGAAGCAATCCTCGGGGACGTACTTCTGAGCACGTTTCAGCCTCCCGCCCGTCATGGTTTCGAGACCCGTATCGGCCAGCGTGATCCTGAAATTCTGCTCTTCGTGACCTCCGGTGTACTCGATCGACGACTCACGGCCCAAGCAGATCGTGAAGTCGTTATTCATAGCCTCATAGTTCAGGAAATATTCCTTTATCATGTCGCCGCGATAACCGAGGCACAGAACGAAATCGCGGAAACCATGATGAGCGTAGAGCTTGAGGATGTGCCACAGGATGGGACGCCCGCCTACCTGGACCAGCGGTTTAGGCCGAAATTCAGTTTCCTCGCGCATGCGCGTGCCGTAACCGCCGCAGAGGATCACCACCTTCATGTTGTTTGATTATACGCACTATCCGCTGAGTTCTCCCACCCGGCGGTGCGCTTCCATGACCGTTCACCTCTTTATGTTGACAATCTACAGGTACTGCGATACTCTTGTAGATAGTAAACAGGAGCGATCGGTGAAAGAACAAAAATCGGAATTGCTTCATGGAACTCTCGATCTGATGGTTCTGAAGACGCTCAACACCATGGGTTCCCTTCATGGTTACGGCCTTGCTCGTAGAATCGAGCAGGTTGCCGAGGGTTCGCTCTCGTTGAATCAGGGTACGGTCTATCCGGCGCTCTTGCGGCTCGAACAGAGGGGCTGGATCAGTTCCGATTGGGGCGTCAGCGAAAACAACCGGCGGGCGCGGTACTACTCGATTACCAGGTCGGGCAAGCGGCAACTGATCGAGGAAGAGGCGAATTGGCATCGCACCGTTGCGACGTTGACACGTCTGCTGGGGAGTGCGTAATGAGCGCCGCGAGGTCCCTGTTCGCGCGCGTTCGGGCAATGCTCGGCAAAGACCGCACAGGTCATTTGGAAGAGGAAATCAAAGAGCATGCCGAGTTGCTGGCGGCGGAGTACGTCGCGCGCGGGATGACGGAATCAGAGGCGCGATACGCGGCCAGGCGCGAGTTGGGCAACATTTCTTCCTTGCGACAGGAGTACCGCGAACAGAAGGGCCTTCCCGTGCTTGAAAACATCTGGCAGGATCTGAAGTACGCTGTGCGGACTTTACGGCGCAATCGAATCTTTACTGCATCCTGCACAGCGACTCTGGCCGTGGGGCTTGGCTCCATGATTACGGTTCTTTGCATCGTTTCGGCGATTTTATGGAAGCCGCTGCCGTATCAAGACCCGGAGCGCCTGGTGGTAATCAAGGAGGTCGATCCAGGCCACGGGTTGTGGAGCTTCTCCGAACCGGATTTCCTGGATGTACAGGAACGTTCCACCTCGTTTGCGGGCCTCGCGGCGTATCGGCCGGCTTCAGTAGCCATGACGGGAGCAGGGGAGCCGGAAACGATTCAGGCCGCGGCCGTAACGCCGTCGTCGTTTGCCATCTTCGGGATCAAGCCTGTCGTCGGCCAGGTATTTCATGATTCGCAGAAGTATGTGGTCATCAGCCGTGGATTGTGGAAACGGAAGTGGCAGACGAATCCTGACGTGGTGGGACAAGCCGTCGCGCTCGATGGGGAAAGCTACAGCATTTCGGGCGTTGCCGATTTGCCGGCGGATGTTCTCCCCGGCGCGGAGCTGCTTCTGCCGCTTCTGCCAAAGACCACCGAATCTCGCACGGCGCACGAGGTTGAGGCCGTTGGCCGGCTCAGTGCCGGTGTGGACAAGCGGCAAGCCCAGGCACAGCTAAACAATGTCGCCGCGTCGATCGCACGCGAGAACGCAACGAGCAACGCCGGCTGGGGAATGCAATTAGTCCCTCTCTCGGACTATGTTGTAGGGCCCAGAACCGGCCGCACGGTCTGGATGATCTTTGCCGCCGTCGCGCTGCTTTGGGTGCTGGCATGCGCCAATGTCGCCGGATTGCAGCTGTCAAGAAGCATCGCGCGCAAGCACGAGATGAGTACGCGCCAGGCGCTCGGGGCAAGCAGGCTTAGGATCTTCGCGCAAACGCTAACGGAGAACTTTGTTCTGGCCCTGATGGGAACCACTCTCGGAGCCGTGATCGCCCTCTATGTGCTCGAAGCCGTTCAGAGGTTGGCGGCCGGATCGCTACCCAGGATGGCGCATCTTCAAATGGACGCAACGACGATCGAGATGGCACTGGGTTTCATGGTCCTTTCGATGCTTTTGTTTACACTGTTGTCCCACAGGTCGCCTTCTTTCGAGCGAGGGCGCGAAGTCTCCAGGCGCGATGGTGGGCGCGACGCATTGATCG
>JBEKOZ010000460.1:0-4637 GCA_049521275.1 Bryobacteraceae bacterium
TCACGTAAGGATCGCATAATGCACTTTACGGCATAGTTATTGTAGTGCATACTTGAGAGGTGGACTGGCAAGTTGAGTTTCATCGGGATTTCGACCCCGAGTTCGACGCACTGCCAGAAGACGTGCAGGACGAAATACGTGGCCGGGCCGCGTTGCTTGAAAGGCTTGGCCCGCTGCTTGGCAGGCCGCACGTAGATACGCTCTATGGCTCCCGGCACGCAAATATGAAGGAACTGCGGTTCGACGCGGCTGGTGGTGTCTGGCGTGTCGCCTTCGCGTTCGATCCCAGGCGTGACGCGATTCTCCTTGTTGCCGCGGACAAGTCGGGCGGCGGCGAGAAGCGGTTTTATCAACGACTCATTGCAAAGGCGGACAAGAGATTTGATGATCACTTGTCACGCACGAAAAAGAAGGAGCAGTAAAATCAATGGCTATCACGCTGAAAGATAAAATGAAGGGTTTGAGCCCGGAGCGGCGCAAGAAAATAGAAGCCCGCGCGGCCCAACTGATCGCCGAAGAATTGACGTTGCAGGAGTTGCGACGCGCGCGAAAGCTCACGCAGCAACGCGTGGCTAAGACTCTCGGAATTGGCCAGGACGGTGTTTCGAAGCTTGAGAAACGCGCCGATTTGATGCTCTCTACCTTGCGAAAATCCGTTGAAGCGATGGGAGGGAAGCTGTCGCTCGTGGCGGAGTTCCCGGACCGGGACCCAGTGGTGCTCGCGGGTATCGGTGAACTTGATTAAGCGAACAGCGGCATGACGGCTTTTCCTTTGCCGTCCCTGGTCACGTAAAACGGACGCTTCTCGATGTCGTACGAGGTATCGGCGGCGATGCCGAGGGCGTGGTAGATGGTCGCGTGCAGATCCTCGATGGTTACGGGATTTTCGAGGATGCGGCACGGGCGCTCTTCGGCTGTTTTGCCGTAGAGGAAACCGCGCTTCACGCCGCCGCCGAATAGCAGCACGCTGCCGGCTTCGGTGAAATGGCGATGCATGCCGTAATGTCTGGGCTCGGTCATGACCGCGGGCTGGTCCACCTGGTTCTTCACTTCCTGGCCGGGCTTGCCTTCGCAAATCATGTCGCGACCGAACTCCGAGGCGAGGATCACCAGCGTGCGGTTCAGCAGGCCGCGGTCTTCCAGGTCGAGGATCAGTTGCGCGACCGGCATGTCGATCGATTGCTTCATGCCGGCGGCCCGGGTGTGGCCGTTTTCGTGCGTGTCCCAGTAGCGGAAGGGGATGTATTCCGAGGTGACTTCGACAAATCGCGCGCCCTGTTCGACCAGCCGCCTGGCCAGCAGGCAGCCTTGACCGAAACGGCCGGTGTTGTATTTATCGAAGCTTTTCTGCGGCTCAAGCGACAGATCGAAGGCCTTCGCGGCTTGCGAATTTAGCAGGCGATGCGCGTTGTCGACCGAGCGGCGCAGGCTTTCCTGTTGAAAGCTGCTGGCTTCGACCAACTCTTTATAAAGTTGATAGCGCGCGGCGAATCTGGTCGCGCCGACGTATTCCGAGGGACGCGTGGAGGATGCGGCGTCCTTCGGATCGGTGATGAAAAACGGTCCGTGCTCGCTGCCCAGGAATCCGGCCGTGTGGAAGGCTTTGAGGCCGTCGCTTTCGCCGCCGATTTCGATGTTCTGGCCGATGTCGATGAACGCGGGCAGGTCGGGATTGCGTGGGCCGAGCGTTCGGGAAATCATGGCGCCCATGTGCGGCGCGGCCACCGACTGCGGGGGCGCGTAGCCGGTGTGCCAGTGGTATTGGTGGCGCGAATGGAGGATGAAGCCGAGATCGCCCACGCGATGCGAGCGGAGCAACGTGCCGCGATCCATGACCTTGGCGATATTTTCCAGGCCTTGGGAAATCTTGATGTTGTCGACCACCGTGTCGATGCTGGGGAAGGTGCTCAGAACTTTGTCCGACGCGAGGCCGGTTTGGTAGGGCGTGTATTTCTTGGGGTCGAACGTTTCGGTTTGCGCCATGCCTCCGGCCATCCACAGCAGGATCACGGAATCGGCGCGCGGTTCGATTTTGGTTCCGGCGAAGAGGCGCGCCTCGCTGCCGGTTAATGCGGCAAGCGTTGCGGCAGCAGACGCTTGCATGAAATGGCGACGCGAACTATTGAACATATTGAAACTCCGGATGCATGATCAGACTCCAGATTAAATCTTCCAGGCCGCCCGCCGTGACTTTTCCGTCCCGCTCCAATAACTTCATTGCTACGGTCACTTCGCGAGGGCTCGGCGGGCGCGACAGGGCTTCCCAGAAAAGGCGGTCAACCAGAACCTGAGCGTCGCGCGAGGGCTGCGGCAGCGCGGTAGGCGGGTCGCCCGAGACTCGCAGGAGGCGTTCGAGGTCGGGTTTCTGGGTGAAGACGAAAAAACGGACGTTGGGATTGATGTCGCTGGTGCGCGCGCCGTCGTCGATGCCCACGGCGCCGGTTAGGCGCTTAAGGCCGAGCCCTTCGATAGGATAGAGAATGAGCGAACCGACGGGGGTGAGGAGCGATCCATCGTGCTGCATCTTGTCGGTGGTCAGCGGGCCGGTTTTGGGCGGCGAGAGGGTGGTCAGGTTCGCTACCGGTTTGCCATCGGCTTTGAGATCGATCCATCCGGCGACGGTGCGGGCGGGGTCGTAGCAACCTGCATCGTCAACAAAAAGCCAGAGTTCCTTGGCACCGGAAATATCGATGTCGAGGGGCTTCGATCCCTTGTCCATGCGGCGGCTATCGAACAGATTCTGCGCCGCGTCGGGTAGTTCTCCCAGTAGCCTTAAAGCACCGCGTTTCAGCTCGATGGCGAGTGTATCGCCGTTGACCAGTTCGAGGGCCTGTAGCGTGGTCGCGGCATCTTCGCGACGGGTGAAGACCTGGTCTCGGATCGGGCGGCCCATGGCTCGGGTCAAGGGGGTCGATTTCAGCTCCCATTCGCGGGCATAAACCGCCTTTTCACCACTTTGCGAGACGCGCCATTCGCCGGTGATTTCGGAAAGGGAATCGGCAAACTGTTCCGCGGTCAGGCGCCGCCGGTTTTCGCCGGTCGTAGGCAAACCATAGCTGCGCGAGGTCATGATCAGCTTGATCAGATACTTCAAGTCATAGTTATGTTGGACGAAATCGGACGCGAGCCAATCGAGTAGATCGGGGTTCGACGGTTTCGCATCCATGTCGTCCACGTTCGCGACCAGGCCACGGCCGAAGAGGCGCTGCCAGTAGCGATTCACCAAAGTCCTTGAAAACCGGCCATTTTCGGGGCTGGTGAAGGAAAGAGCGGCGGCCTGGCGGCGGTCAGCCAGGGAGTCGCCGGCGGGCTTTACGGCGACTTCGGGGAACAGGAATTCGGGTCCGGTGTGCTTGCCGGTCTTGGCGTCGCAGCGGACCAATTCGAGGTCGCTCGATTCCGAAAACATGGCGGCTAAAGCATATGATTGCTTCAACTTGTACTTGTTGATGAAGCTGTCATGGCACGATGCGCACTTCAAATTGACGCCCAGGAAGACTTGGGCGCTGTTCTGCGCCGCTTGCAGGAACGGGGTCTGGCTGGCGTTGATATCGCCGCGCCAGTTGACGCCGATCAGGAAGCCGTCGGGGTCGGTCGAAGCCGTCGGATTCAGGAGCGCATACGCCATCTTGTTGAAAGGCATGTTGTTTTCGAGCGCGTCCAAAAGCCACGGGGTGATCGATTTACGAGTGCCGGCGTAGTTGACGCCCTGATCGTTGCGCAGCAGGTCGTTCCAGAAGCTGATCCAAGATTCGGCGTACTTTCTCTTATCTCGAAGTAAAGAATCGATGAGTTGTTCGCGGTCGGGATGGGCTATGAACTTCGCGGTGGCTTCGGCGGAAGGCACCATGCCCCAGATGTCGAGCGTGGCTCGGCGGATAAAGAGCGCGTCTTCAATCACATCGCCATGCGGGTCGAGGAACTTGTCAATTGGATTCGCCGCGGGATTCGCCGGGAGGGGCGGGGTGCGCGGTTTGATGGGGGAAATCCATTCGGAGGGGCTGGTGGGGGCGGTGCTAGTCCAAGAGGCTCCTTCGGCGATCCAGTTTTCGAGGAGGGCGATCTGGGAAGCCGTCAGTTTTTCGCCGGAAGCGGGCATTTCGCCGGCCTTAACTCGCCTTAATAGCTCACTTTCGTCGGGTTTAGAGGGCTTAATCGCCCTTAAAATCGACTCTCGCGACTCGACGGAGAACCCGGCTTGGGGGGTGGGTCCGGAGTGGCAAGGCGCGCAGCGGGTGACGAGGATGGGGTGGATGGAAGTGGCGAAGTCGACTTGCGCTAAAAGGGGGATGGAGAAGGCGAGCGCCAGGAGCAAACGGTACATCTGCTTCTACTATACGCCGCTTGAAGGGCGTAGCTGGAAAAGTCGAATGGACCGCTCCCGTTGGTCGCGGCTCTATTTGGCACGCTCGCTAAAGCGAGGCTGCGGGCTGAAGCCCGGCCCCACGAGGGACTCGGGCCCCAGGTTGCGCTTATGGCTCCGTGGCGGGAGGAAACGTGGCGAGGTCTGCGTTCAGCGTGGTGTACAGGACATTCGAATAGACGCCCGAGAACACCTGGTCGGCCGAGACGGATGCCACTCCACAGTAGGCGTCGCTAATGGTGTTCTCCAGGATGAGATTCATCGCTACACCGGT
>JBEKOZ010000461.1:0-4634 GCA_049521275.1 Bryobacteraceae bacterium
CAACGCAGCAAGATCGATGTGGAGCTCGCCGACAAAACGGGCGATGAGGAATACTTGCATGCGCTCGATTCGGTGCTGCCGCGAGTGTTGGAATTCGGGCCCGAGATCGTGTTCTCTCTCTCCGGCGTCGACGCGCTGGCAAGCGATGTGCTCGGCCGCCTGGCGCTGACTCAGGAAGGTCTGAAGGTTAGGGATGAGCGCGTCATCGGCGCATGCTTTCGCCATAAACTGCCGTTGGTAATCACGCTGGGTGGAGGATATTCCAAGCCGATCGAATTGACCGCGGAGGCGCACGCGAACACGTTTCGCGTTGCGGCGCAGATTTTCAAACCATCCGGCACCGGGCCACCGCGGTTCTCCAGCCTCTAAACAGCTCCTCGCGCTGATCCGCGCTCATCTTCGGCTCGAACACCCGCTCCGCCCGCCAGAATTTCTGGAGCTCGGCAAGGCTCTTGAAGAATCCCGTGGCCAAGCCGGCCAGATACGCCGCGCCCAGTGCCGTGGTTTCGATGTCGGCGGGCCGTACCAGCGGTGAGCCCAGGATGTCAGCCTGAAACTGCATCAGGAAATTATTCGCCGTCGCGCCGCCATCGACGCGTAGTTCCTTCAATTTGTGCCCGCTGTCGGCTTCCATCGCCTCCACCAGTTCCCGCGTCTGATAAGCGATGCTTTCAAGCGCCGCCCGCACCAGCCGGGGCCGATCCGTCCCGGCCGTAATGCCGGTGAAAATGCCTCGCGCCGATGAGTCCCAGTGCGGCGCGCCAAGTCCTACGAACGCCGGCACGAAATAAGCGCCTCCGGTGTCCGGCACTGAGGACGCGACCGTTTCGGACTCCGCGGCCGTCGAGATGATCTGCATCTTGTCGCGCAGCCACTGCACAGCCGCGCCGGCGATGAAGACGCTTCCTTCCACCGCGAACTGCGCCGAGCCGTCGGGCGATGCAGCACGCGTCGCCAGAAGACGATTCTTCGATACCGGCGCGGAGCCGCCCGCGTGCATCAAAGCAAAACAGCCCGTGCCGTAAGTATTTTTCGACAATCCAGGAGAAAAGCAAGCCTGCCCGAACAGCGCTGCCTGTTGATCGCCAGCGATGCCCGCGATGAGAATCTCGCCTCCCAGATGTTCCGCCGCGGCGACCCCGCAAATACCCGACGACGGCACGATCTTCGGCATCATTTCGCGCGGCACACTGAAGATCGAGAGTAGCTCCTCGTCCCAATCTCCGGCCGCAAGATTCATCAGCATCGTCCGCGAAGCGTTGGTGAAATCGGTCACATGCGACGCGCCATTCGTCAGCTTCCAGATCAGCCAGGTGTCGACGTTGCCGAACAACAGATCGGCGGGCCGCGCGGAAACGTGATCCAGAATCCAGCGAATCTTGCTCGCCGAAAAATAGGCGTCGATCACAAGCCCGGTTTTGCGTTCGATGGTCTCGCGTGGTTGGAGCGCTTCGCAATAGGCGGCCGTGCGGCGGCATTGCCACACGATGGCGGGTGCCACCGGTTCCCCCGTGCGGCGATCCCAGACGACGGTGGTCTCGCGCTGATTGGTAATCCCGATGGCCGCGACGTCTCGCGCCGTCAGATTCGCCGCGCTCAACGTTCTGCGCGTGGCGTCAAGCTGCGCGCGCCAGATGGCGTTGGCGTCCTGCTCCACCCACCCTGGTTGCGGATAAACGCAGTCGATCGGGCTCGATTCCATCGCCGCGCGGCGGCCTTCCTGATCGTAAAGCGCGGCGCGGGCGCTGGTGGTTCCTTCGTCCAGGGAAAGAATGTAAGGCACTCACGCATTATAATGAAGATCGTATGTTCTTTCGCCGCGACAAGGTTCAGCAATCGACTTTCGAAGACCGCATCGCCAATCTGAAGCAGTTCGGATTTCAAAGCATTCGCCAGTCTCCCGACACTGCTCGCGTGACGCGTGGATGCACCGGAGCCATAGTCGACAACCTGGGCGACGGCAAAGTCAAGATTGGCAAAGCGGGCGTGATGGTGGGCGATGAGATCGGCGAGCTGGTGAACCGCGGCTACCAGATGTTCGTGCGGACTCCTTCGGGCGAGGAGCTGCCGGCCCTGGCGACGCATCTCAAAGAACTCCATGCCTTCGACGAGGATCTGCGCGAAGGGCTCGGTCTAACGAGCCTGTACAATGTTTCACTCGGCACCACTACGGACGAGCATCTCTACGATCGCGTCGTCGATCGCGACAAGGGCGCGGCCCTGCGTCCCTGGGAAAAGTAATATACTTGGCTCCTGCCTCAAGAGGAGGGGCGCAAGGCATGTCTTTCGTAGCTTGGATCGTGCTCGGGCTAATTGCCGGATTCATCGGCAGCAAAATTGTGAATAAACGCGGCGACGGGCTGATCCTCGATATTATTCTGGGGATCGTCGGGGCAGTCGTCGGCGGATGGCTCGTCGGCTTCATGGGATACGGAGGGGTCACCGGGTTGAATCTTTACAGCATTTGCGTCGCTGTAGGTGGGGCGATCGTTGTCTTGTTGCTGTATCACGCGATTCGGCGCGCATAGCCGGCGCGAACAGGCCGGCGTTCTCTAGACGCGGCACTCCCCCGAATCTTTCACCGCGCTCGATTCATCACATTTGAAACGCTAGCGGCCGTCGCGATCCCGGCTGCTATATTAGGGATTCAACTGTGAAAACTCGATATAGCGTGGTCCTGTTTTGTGCCCTTTTGCTGAGCTCCCTCCGTGCCCAGCGGAACATTTCCGGTGAAGTCGAAATCCGCCAGGCCCTCGAACGTCTCGATACGCTGGGTAGCGTGATGATGATCGCGGCCCATCCCGATGACGAAAATACGGCTCTTTTGGCCTATTTTTCCCGCGGCCTGCACCTGCGGACCGCCTACTTGTCGCTCACCCGCGGCGAGGGCGGACAAAATCTCATCGGCAGCGAACAAGGCGACGAGCTCGGAGTCATTCGCACTCAGGAACTTCTTGCCGCCCGTCGGATCGATGGTGCGGAACAGTTCTTCACGCGCGCCATCGACTTCGGATACTCGAAAACCGCCGCTGAAACGTTCACCAAGTGGCCGCGCGAACAAGTGCTCGGCGACGTCGTCTGGAATATTCGCCGTTTCCGCCCGGACATAATCGTGCTCCGCTTTTCGGGAACGCCAAGAGACGGCCACGGTCATCACCAAGCCTCTGCGATCCTCGGGAAAGAGGCCTTCTCCGCCGCCGCCGATCCCTCCAGATTCCCCGAACAGTTGCAGTGGGTCCAGCCCTGGCAGGCCAAGCGCCTGATGTGGAATACCTTCGCCTTCACCGCCGAGCAGGAGAAGGAGGAGGCCGCGATTAAGGACAAACTCGCCGTCGATCTCGGCGAATATTCACCCGAGCTCGGCTATTCCTACGGCGAAATCGCCGGGATGAGCCGCAGCCAGCACCGCTCCCAAGGCATGGGCGCCGCTGAACGGAAAGGCTCGACTAAAAATTACCTCGTCACCATCGCCGGCGATCGCGCGACGAAAGAAATTTTCGAAGGGATCGACACTTCGTGGTCGCGAATCCCCGGCGGCCCGGAAATCGCCGCGATCATCGAACACGCCCGCGACTCCTACGCTGGCCTTCATGGCGAAAGATTACTGCCGCTTCTGGTCGAAGCGCGCGCGAAGATTCTTTCCTTGACGGACCCGCTCGCCGTCCGCAAGCTGCGCGAAGTCGACGAGGCCGTCGCCCTGGTCTCCGGCCTGTGGCTTGATGCGGCGGCGGACAAATTTCAGGCGACGCCCGGCGCAAACGTGAAGATCTCCATCACCGCGCTAGCCCGTGTTCCCGTGCCGGCCACGCTGCTTGGCGTCAAAGTGACCGGAATGGAAGGAGTGCCTCAGCTGGATCTCGCTCCGGCAACGTTGGTCTACAATCAGCCGAGCCAGTACTCGCTTACCGTCCCGATTCCGCAATCCGAGCCCTATTCGCAGCCCTATTGGCTGGTGGAACCGAAAGACGGCGCCATGTATCGCGTGCCCGATCCGCGCATGATCGGCATTCCCGAAAATCCGCCCGTGCTCGAAGCGCATTTCCGCGTGAAGATCGCCGGCGCCGAGATCGAAATCACGCGCCCGGTGGAACATCGCTACGTCGATCGCGTTTATGGCGAGAAGCTTCGTCCTCTCGCGGTCGTTCCTCCCGTCGGTGTGGAACTCCCGGAACAGGCCTTGGTCTTCGCATCCGCCGCGCCCCGCAGGATTGAAGTGCTGGTCAAAGCCAACATCGCGCAAGCTTCTGGCGATGTGAGCCTTCAGGCGCCCGAAAGTTGGAGCATCGAACCCGCCTCGCGGCACTTCGATTTGACCACGGTCGACGAGCAAACCACCGCCATTTTCACCGTCACTCCGCCGGGCGCGGACGCGCATGGAGAGGTACGCGTCGTTGCCTCCGTCGGCGATCGCAAGGTTTCCTCCACCACCGAAGTCATTCAATATCCGCACATTCCTGTCCAGACGCTTTTCCCGCCGTCCGATGCGAGACTGGTGCGCGCCAGCATCCTCACGCTCGCGAAAAACATCGGCTATATCGTCGGCGCGGGCGACGAAGTTCCTTCCGCGCTACGCCAGATCGGTTGTGAAGTGACCTTTCTCTCTCCCGACGATCTGGTTCGCGCCAACCTCTCGA
>JBEKOZ010000462.1:0-4634 GCA_049521275.1 Bryobacteraceae bacterium
TTCGAAATGATTACATTCCACCCGGGTTGGGGTCTCAGCAATTCCAGGCCCGCCTCCGGCATCGATTCAGCCACCAGAATGTTCATGCGATATTTAGACGTTTGCGAGTTCCTTCCTGGTTATTGCGATCTCAGCATAAACCCGCTGGACCGCGGCGACACCGGCTCCCAACTTCACTGGAATGCCATTTGCATAAAGGATAAGCTCCAGTTCCGCGATCACCGCCAGCAAATCGGCCACATCGAAATATCCAAGATGCGCTATTCGGAATATGCGGCCCTTCATCTCGCCTTGTCCATTGGCGATGATGGAGCCGAAGCGTTGCCGGAATTCCTTCACGATGACTCCCGAATCGAGCCCTTCCGGCGCCTTCACCGCCGTAACCGCCGCGCTGGGATTGCCGGCCGCGAACAATTCCAGGCCCAGAGCGCGGCACGCCTCCCGTGTGGCGCGCGCCAGTTGCGCGGCATTGTCGATCAGCCTCGCCATGCCGATGCTCTTGATGTATTGGAGCGCCTCGTTCAGCGCGAGCATCAGCGCGGTCGATGCCGTCCACGCCGATTCCCCGCTCGCCGCGAACTTTTTTTCCCGCTTGAGATTGAAATAATAGCGTGGCAGCGTCGCCGTTTCCATGCGCGCCCACGCTTTGGGGCTGATCGAAAGAAACGCCAGCCCGGGCGGCACCATGAAGGCTTTCTGCGATCCTCCGATGACGATATCGAGTCCCCACGCGTCGATATCGAGCGGCATCGTGCCGAGACCGGTGATGGCATCCACCACGAAGATCGCGTCCGTCTTGCCCACTGCTGCGCCCATCGCCCGCACGTCGTGCGCCGCGCCGGTCGAGGTTTCGGACGCCTGCACGAATACGCCCTTTACACCCGGATTCGCGGCCAGAGCCTGCTCCAGCGCCTCCGCCGTCACGACTTTTCCATACGCAGCTTCGAGAACGATCGTGTCGAGCCCGTAAGCCCGCGTCATCTCCACCCATCGCTCGCCGAATTTTCCCGCCGTGCAGACGATCACCGGATCGCCCGCCGAAAAGCAATTGGTCACCGACGCTTCCATCGCCCCGGTGCCGGAAGCGACCAATACCAGTACGTCGTGCGCGGTTCCCATCACCAGTTTGAGATCGGCCAGCACCGCCAGGAATACGTCGCGAAACTCCTGCGTGCGATGATGCATATCCGCCCCCAGCATCGCCTGCAGCGCCTTGGGATAAATCGGCGTCGGACCAGGAGTAAGCAGACGTGTCTTTTTAATATGCATGAGGCAGGGTCAAATTCCAGAATAGCAAGACGGTAGCCAGTACCCAGTGGGCCTTCTACTGGCTACTGGCTCCTGGCTACTGGCTACTCTAATATGAAAGGCATGCCGTTGCTCGACCAGATTCAAAAAGACATGATCGCCGCCATGAAGGGCCGCGAGGAAGCGCGGCTCGATGCGCTCCGCATGATCAAGACCGCGCTCAAGAAACATGAGATCGATTCCATGAAGCCGCTCGACGAGCCGACGGAGCTGCAAATTCTTTCGACCCTCATCAAGCAGCGTAAGGAGGCCTCGGACATGTTTCGCAAGGGCAATCGCCCGGAGCTTGCCGACCGCGAAGACGCCGAGCTGAAGCTCATCGAGACCTACATGCCCTCCGCGCCCACCGCCGAAGAAGTGGATGCGGCGATCGCGGCGGCGATGGCCGAGACGGGCATCGCGTCGCTCAAGCAGATGGGCGTCGTGATGAAGGCCGCGCAGGCCAAACTCGCCGGCAAGCGCGTCGACGGAAAAGCCCTCAGCGAACGCGTCCGCGCGAAGCTGGCTTGATGAAAATGCGTTTCGTGGCGCACGCACTCTTGCGTGCCGCGTCGAGACTAGTCTCGACGCCTGTTCCGCAATAACAGGGATCAGTGTTGAGGTCCAACCCGAAATCAAATTTTTTAGGGGAGCGGTCTCTGCGGATTTTTCCCCAACCTCTTGACGTCCGCCGTTCGTCCGCGTTATAACAAATTCGTCTATTGCCTATGACTCCTGCACTAGAACTCCAACTCGAGTCCGAACTTTCGGAGACTTCCGTGCTGCGCGCCATCGCACACGAAATCAGGCAGCCGCTGAGCGCCATTGAATCCATCGCCTTCTATCTTTCGCTCTCCTTGCCCGGGAATGAAAAGCAGCGCGAGCAGTTCGCGCGCTTGCAGCAGCTGGTCGAGCAATCGAACTGGATCCTGTCAAACGGCCTCTCGCTTGCCGATGCGCGCCACGCCGTGCCCGAGGCGATCGATCTCGAAGAGCTGATCACGCAAACCATAGCCGCCCGTCCCGCGTCGCTCGATCCGCCGGCGATCATCGAGCTGGCGGGCGATCTCCCGCTGGTGCGCCTGGATCCCGGTCTCGGCCGCGCGCTGATCGAAAACATTTTCGGGCTGTTCCGGCAACTGGCTACCGCGGCGCACCCCGTGCGCGTAGGGACTTCCGCTGGCTCCAACGCAGTCGTTTTCGAGGTCTCGACCTCCGCGCCGGGTTACCGGTCCATTCCGGCGTTGCCTCCCGGGTCCGCATTGAGCCTGGATTCGGCGCAGCGCATCGCGGCGTTGCACGGCGGTTCGTGCACCTGCTCCGTCGACCCGCTGAGTGGGATTCGGGTGCGCGTGATGCTACCATGAAATCTCCCCGACATGGCTGTTGTAGTTCCCGACATCCTCGCTCGCATTGTCGATCATAAGCGCACTGAACTGCGAAATTTTTCGCCGCGCCGGCGCGCCGAACTTGAGCGGGCGGCCGCGAATCGGCCGGACGCGCGGAGTTTCCGCACAGCGCTGACTTCATCGCCGCCCGCCATCGTTTCCGAGATCAAGCAAGCCTCTCCCAGCAAGGGCGTGTTGTCGGAGCAGTTCGATCCCGCCTCGATCGCGCGCCTCTACGCATCGGGCGGCGCGGCCGCGCTCAGCGTCCTCACCGATCGCGAGTTCTTCCAAGGGTCCCTGGCCGATCTGGTCGCCGCGCGCGCCGCCGCCGGCCTGCCCGTTTTGAGAAAGGACTTCACCCTCGACGAAATCCAGGTCATCGAGGCCGCCGCGCATGGAGCCGACGCGATTCTGCTGATCGCCGCTCTGCTCGACGAGCCGCTCCTCTGCCGGTTTCGCGAGCTCGCCGCGCTGTATGATATGGACGCGCTGGTGGAAGTGCACGATGAAACCGAACTCGACCGCGCGCTCGGATCGGGGGCCGAAATCGTCGGCGTGAACAATCGCAATCTGCATACCTTTGAAGTCACGCTCGACACCTCCCTGCGCCTGGCCGAACGAATTCCATCCGCCGTCGTCAAGGTGACCGAAAGCGGCATTCATCGCGCAGCGGACGTGAAGCTGCTGGCCGCCGCCGGCTTCCATGCGTTTCTGGTCGGCGAGCACCTGATGAAGTCCGCGGACCCAGCCGCGGCGCTGCGTGAGCTACGGTCATGATGATCAAGGTGTGCGGGATCACCAGGCGCGAAGACGCTCTTGCGGCAGTCGAAGCGGGTGCCTCCGCGCTCGGCTTTATTTTTTATCCCCAGAGCCCGCGCTACGTTACGCCGTCCATCGCCGCCGCTCTGGGCGAAGAGCTGGCTACGTGGAAGGTCGGCGTCTTCGTCGACGAATCGCCAGCGGCGATCGAGTCCGTCATGCGCTCCGCCCGGCTCGATATCGCGCAGATCTACGGCGGCGCGGTTCCCGAAAACATGCGGGTTTGGAAAGCGTTCCGGCCAGCCGACCAGGTCACTGCCGGCGGCGCGGAGGCCATTCTTCTTGACGGCCCGGCCAACGGCATCGCCTTCGATTGGAAAATTGCGCGCAGCACGGACCGCAAGATAATCGTCGCCGGCGGACTCGACGCATCGAACGTCGCCGAGGCCATCCGCATCGCCCGGCCATGGGGCGTCGACGCCAGTTCAAAACTCGAATCCGCGCCTGGAATCAAGGATCGCGAAAAGGTGCGCGCGTTCGTCAAAGCCGCACAGGAAGCACTATGATCACCTCCGAACCAGATCGCACCGGACACTTCGGCCCCTACGGCGGACGCTTCGTGCCCGAAGTGTTGATGACTCCGCTCGAAGAACTGGAACTCGCTTACCTCGAGGCTCGCAACGATCCCTCCTTTCAAGCCGAGCTCACCGATTTGCTCACCAACTTCGCCGGCCGCCCCACGCCGCTGTATTACGCCAAGCGGCTCACCCAGCAACTCGGCGGCGCGAAGATTTATATCAAGCGTGAAGACCTGCTGCACACCGGCGCCCATAAAATTAACAACTGCCTGGGCCAGGCGCTGCTCGCCCGCCGCATGGGAAAGAAGCGCATCATCGCCGAGACCGGCGCGGGCCAGCACGGCGTCGCCAGCGCCACCGTCTGCGCGCTGTTCGGGCTCGAATGCATCGTCTACATGGGCGAAGAAGACATGCGCCGCCAGCGTTTGAACGTGTTCCGCATGCGCCTGCTGGGCGCGAAGGTCGTCGCCGTGACCAACGGCAGCCGGACGCTGAAGGACGCGGTCAGCGAAGCGCTTCGCGACTGGGTGACCAACGTTCACTCGACGTATTATCTGCTCGGCTCGGCCCTCGGTCCCCATCCTTATCCGGTGATGGTGCGCGATTTTCATCGTGTGATCGG
>JBEKOZ010000463.1:0-4634 GCA_049521275.1 Bryobacteraceae bacterium
GTGATCTGGCCGGCGATGAACGGACGCTCCTCGGCTCCATATTTGTAGAAAAACTGATTGCCCTTCTGCGTGACGGTTTCGAGATACTCGTCAATCGCGTCGACGCCGCTTGAAGTATGCATCCAGCCGGTGCGTTCGTTGAAGCCCTGGTAAATGAAAAACTGGCCCCAAGTGACCGCGCCGTACGCATTCAACCCTTCGTCGCTTCCCATTTGCAGCTCGGAGCGGAAGAAAAACGAAGTGTGCGGATTGATCAGCAGCAGCGCGTGATGCGCGGCGGTATTCGACGGCGCGACCGCCATGCCGTTCGAACCCGAAGGCTCCGCTTCGTCGTCCTGAGAAGCCGTTGCGGCGGCGGGAACCTTGCCATAAAACGCTTGCAGTTGATTGAGATTGATCTTCTCGATATCGCCGCCGATGCTTCCCTCCGTGAAGCTGAGCGCCATCCAGGGTTCGAATCGCGCGATGACGCGAGGCTTCACGTCAGGATGTTTGTACAGATAAAAATTCAAGCCGTCCGCGAACGCGTTCATGAGCTTCTGCAACCAGGGCGGACTTTTTTCGTAATCTTTCTTCAGCTCCGCGGGATCGATGAAGATCTTCATCCGCAGGTCCTGATAAATTTTGGATTCGCCCTCGGTCTCCGCCAGTCGGCCCATGGCATTGATGTAATTCGTCTCCACCCGGTTGAAGTCGTCTTCGGCCTGCGCGTAGACCATCCCGAACACCGCGTCGGCGTCGGTCTTGCCGTGGACGTGGGCGATGCCCCAATCGTCGCGGATGATGGTGACGTCGCGCGCCTCTTTTTCCCAGCGGGTGATCTCTTGGCTCTGGAACGCGAATGCCGAAGAGAAGGCCGCGAACAGGAGAACTTTTTTCTTCATGAGTGACCAGTTTATTAGGTTGACAGGGCCGCCTGCATCATCGCCCGCGTGTAGCCGACGTTGTACGCGAAGGCGGCGTATCCGCCGCCACCTGGATACTGCGGTTTGAAGCCCGGATTCGAGCGGTCGTAGTCGATGGCGCGCGGATGCTCGGGAAAAATCAGCCGCGGATATTTTTGGCGCACCAGTTCCTTCATGATCGCGAACATGTTGTTCTCGCCCTCGTCGATGAACACCTCGGTGTATTTTTCGTAAGGCTTCCCGACCCGCACATTGCGGTAGTGAACGTGATTGATGGTGTCGCGCGATCCGAAGTAGCGGCACACCTCCACCGGATCCTGGCCCATTTCCTTGGTGACCCCGCAATCGAACGTGATGCCGTTCGCCGGGCTCTTCACGATGTCGACCAGGTGCTTCCAGCCTTCGACCGTCCCCATGATCTGCCCCGATCCCCGGCTCAGCGGCGGGGGTGGATCGTTGGGATGCAGCGCCAGGCGCACGCCCGCTTGTTCGGCGACAGGAATCACGGCTTTCAAAAAGTACGCGATGTTGGCCCACATCTCGTCCAGACTGTGCGCGCCCTCGTTCTCGAGCGGCGGCAAGTCCTTCACCTTGTCGTTGTCGAACGCAGTGAGTCCTGCGCCCGCGCGCCCGGTTTCCTCGTAGTAGCCCTCGACAATGCGGTGCGCGTAGAAGTTGTACTCGACCACGGGCAGTCCCACTTTGCCCGCGGCGCGGATGGATTGCTTGACTTTGTCAATCTCTTCGTCGCGGCCCGGCCTTCCGTAAATGGTATTCGGAAAACCGACAATCATAAGATTGCCGAGGCTCAGCCCTCCGGCCTTCACGCGGTCCATCATCTCCCGGAGTTGGCTCTCTTCCCACGGAATCTGTGGACCGGTGCACAGCACGTGGTCCACTCCAAGCTGTTTAATGCGCCTGAAACCGGCCTCATCCATGGCGCCGGCGGTCGCGCCGCTGACGCCGAGTTGCAGGCAGATTTTCGGCGTGTCCTTCCCTTCCGAGCGCGGCGGCGGAGTGGCGGCCGCGTGCGCCGCGGGACCTGCCAGCGCCGCGAAGCTCGCGGATTGGAGAAGAGTTCTGCGGGAAAGATGTTTCGACACGGAATCCCCCTGGGATGTCTAACCTGCCTTTTATATATAACGCCGCTCGGGCCGCGTAAAGTTACCCTCCCTCAACGTTGCTCATGACAAAAAGTGCAATCAATGCTGACCTTCTTCACCCGATGGCAATTCATGCACCCGCCCATCGAGATATCGCCCTCGCGGTAAAGCTGCTCCCGCTCCACCACGCGCCCGTGACAATCCTCGCAGCCATTGCCCGACTCCAGATGCGTCCTGTGGCTGAAATTCACGTAGCTCGGAATCTCGTACACGCGAGCCCAGCGAATCTCCCGGTCATTCTTGGCGAACGCCGCCAGCTTCTGAATGGCGGGAGAATCCGTCTTGATCGCCGAGTGGCACTGCATGCAAACCGCCGCCTTGGCGATCTGCATGGTCTCGCCCGACCCGGCGTTCGGATGGCACATCTTGCATTTCAGCTTCAGCGCGCCCGCGTGCGCCTTGTGGCTGAACGGAAGCGGCTGGTCATGCGCGGGCTTTGGCGCGGGCTTCGCCGCCTGGCACAGCACCAGCGTCAATAAGACGCTAAACATTACCCGCGCGCATCTGCTCCGCCAGATATTCCGACGCGCGCAGCGACAGCGAAAGAATGGTCATGGTCGGATTCTGGTAGCCTCCGGTCACGAAGCTGCTCCCGTCCACCACGAACAGGTTCTTAATGTCGTGGCTCTGGTTCCATTTGTTCAGCACGCTCGTCTTCGGATCGCTCCCCATGCGGCAGGTCCCCAGCTCATGAATGCTGTAGCCCGGCGGCAGCGGCTGGTCGTGCTTGGCCAGCACCTCGAATCCGGCCGAACGGCACAGCTCGTCGAACGTGTTCATCGCGTGCTTCGCCATCTTGAATTCGTTATCGCCGTACTTGGCCTGAATGTGCAGCACCGGAATGCCCCACGAGTCCACCACATGCTTGTCGATCGCGACAAAATTTTCCTTGCGCGGCAGTACTTCGCCCATGATGGTCACCGAGACGCCCGCGCCCCGGTAACTGGCCAGGGCCTTCTCCAGATCCTCGCCATACGCCGGAATATATTTCGGATCGGGAGTCCCGCCGGTCGAAAAATCGAACGCATAGCCGCGAATAAAATCTTCTTCGTTGCCCTTTTTCAGGTTCACGAAGCGCGGCACATACCCGCCTCCGCCCATTAGTCCGCGCGGAGCCTTCCCGTCCCTCGCCGCCGGAACAATCGCCTGCACCCCTTGCGTGATGTACGTCTGGTCGTGCAGATAATGGCCCAGCACGCCGCTCGAATTGGCGATTTTCGAATTCAGCAGAATGCGCGTGCTTTCGAGACACGACGCGCCCACCACCACTACCCGGGCCTTGGCGTGCATCTCTCGCTTTGATTCCCGGTCCAGAAAATTCGCGCCGTTCACGAGACCCGTATTCTTGTCGACCGTGATATCGCGCACCACCGCATTCGGGACGATAGTCAGATACCCCGTCTCGATCGCATCCGGCAGCAGCAGGTTGAAGGAGCTCGCGAACTGCCCTTGTCCCGTCGCGCGCCGCATCTTGGTCACCGGAATGTCGCGCTTCTTAGCCGCCGCGATGAACGCGCTCATCGATTCGCTCCACGGCGAATTATCTTCGAGGAACACGCCGTCGGGAAGCTGCTTCAAACCCTCTTTTCGCCCCGCGACCCGGAAAATCGGCTCCACGCGGTCGTAGAACGGCGCGAGGTCCGCATAGCTGATCGGCCAATTGTCTCCATAGCCGTCATGCTCCGCGCCTTTGAATTCGTAATCGCTCAACCGGAACGACATGCGCGCCCAGAACAGCGACTTGCCGCCGATCATGCGCACCCGCACCCAATTGTACGGACTCTTCGGATCGTGGGTGTAAGGAACTTCTTTCTCGTCCACCCACTGATTGGCGTTGAATTCGTTGGCCTGCAACACGTGCGGCAATTTTCCCGGCTCGCCGAAACCCCTGTAGGGCAGCTCGTAAACCGCTTTGGGCCCGCGCTGCCGGTTGAAATCGACCAGCGGCCCGGCATCGAGCATCAGGCATTTCACCCCCAGCTTCGTCAGCGCATACGCAGCCATCCCGCCCGAAGCGCCGGAGCCGATAATGAGAACGTCGTAGTCCGTCATAGTGGATACCAGTACATCCCCGTCCCGCCGCCCCGCCGGCCAGTCGCCGCGTTCGCGCTATTCTGTTTCGAATTCATCGTAGCCGTCCGCACATCGACTTTCGCGACGCGCAGAAATCGCGCCAGCGGATCGGCAGGTTCCTCGTAAGTCCACGGCGCGCGCAGCAGCGCGTCAACCTCCGCGAAGCCACGAGTGTTCAGAGCATCGAGACCCGCTCTATAAATGTGTTGCCGGTCCGCTCCCGACGCGCCGATGTAGAAATCCAAAAACTCCGGAGCCCCCGCGTCCAGAGCCCCCGGCGTCAGCAAATCGCACAGCTTCCTGAGCGCGTCCAACTGCGCCTTGGTGAAGAAATGCGGCAGCGGCTCCGCAGCCTCCTCGGCGACAGCAGTCTCGAGCTTCGCCTGCTCAGCAGGCGCGGGAGCCGGCGCCGGCTGCTGCGCCAACAGTGCCGGAGCCACCGGCGCAGTAACCAGAGCCCGAACAAAATTCCGTCGTTTCATAAGAGCATCAT
>JBEKOZ010000464.1:0-4633 GCA_049521275.1 Bryobacteraceae bacterium
TCAGTGAACTCTTCCGTGGACGCCTTCCCCCCCACGTCCCCCGTCAGCGCCGACCGATCCGCATACACCTTCTCAATCGCCGTTTGCAGCCGTTTCGCTGCTTCCAGCTCCTCCAAGTGCGTCAGCATCATCACCGACGACAACATCATCGCGGTGGGATTCGCGATCCCCTTTCCCGCAATATCCGGAGCCGACCCATGCACCGCCTCGAACACCGCGTGATGCTCGCCCATGTTCGCGCCCGGCACGATCCCCAGGCCGCCCACCAGGCCCGCAGCCAGGTCCGATACGATGTCGCCGTACAGGTTCGGGAGCAGCAGCACGTCGAACTGCTCCGGCCGCATCACCAGTTGCATGGAGGCGTTGTCGACAATCAGTTCCTTGTATTCGATGTGCGGAAATTTCGCGGCCACTTCCCGGCAGCAGCGCAAGAACAACCCGTCGGCGAGCTTCATGATGTTCGCCTTGTGAATCGCCGCGACCTTCTTGCGCCCCAGGCGATTCGCGTAGGCGAACGCATACTCGGCTATCTTGATCGACGCGACCCGGGTAATCACCTTCAGGCTGGTCACCACATCTTTGACCACCTCATGCTCCAGCCCGGAATACAGGTCTTCGGTGTTTTCCCGGAAAATCACCATGTCGATTTTCACGTCCGAAAACCGCGTCGCGACCCCCGGCAGAGACCGCACCGGCCTCACGTTGGCGTACAGGTCCAGCTTCTTTCGAAGCGCCACGTTGACGCTGGCAAACCCTCCGCCGATGGGGGTGGTTACCGGCCCCTTTAACCCCACCCGGGTCCGTTCCAGGCTATCGAGAACGCCCTGCGGGAGGGAAACCCCGGCCTGGCGAATCACTTCTTCATTGAGTGGAACGACTTCCCAATCGATTGAAACGCCCGTGGCGTCGACGGCGCGGCGCGCGGCGGCCGATACCTCCGGACCAATCCCGTCGCCGGGAATCAGAGTCACTTGGTGGGACACAAATCCATTGTAGCCGCCGTCCAGATCCAGTCCCAAGGCGACTTTTATGCCGAACGGGTGACTTTTAGCCGGTCCAGCAAGACAAGGATGGAATTTTGTATTTACGCCTGTTGCCAGGTGTGATAGGCTGGTAGTGCCCGAGGGAGCATCGCACTCGAGCCAAACCCCCACCAATGGAGTCGAAGACAACCGCCGAATGAGTTTTACGGTCTTTTTGGGCAACTTGCCCGTTTGGGTAACCGCGGACGATATTAAGGGCTGGCTGACAGCCGAAAACCTGGTTGCAGACGCAATTAAGGTTATCCGCAATCCGGAAACACAGGAGTCCAAGGGATTCGCGTTCATCGAAGCGCCGAATAACGAGGAAATGAACTCCATAATCCGCCGTTTCGATCGAGCGCCCCTGGAGGACCGTCTGCTACGCGCAAATCCCGCGCAGCCGCCAAAGCCGAAGGGCGCCACGCGGCCTGGGGATCGGCCCGAGCGTGGTCCCGAACGCGGGCCCGACTCTGGTCCGGGGCAGCGCCCTGAACGAGGGAGCTACCACGCGCCGCCGCCCATGAGCCACCAGGCTCCGCCTAGCGCAGTCACAGCCGCTCCCAGTCAAAGCGCGACGGTGACGGCGACCGCTCCGGTGGCCGATCAGCGTCCTCCGCGGCGAGGTAAGCGGAGCGCCAGCGGCGGTAAACGGACTACGGGTGGTCCGCAAAGCGCGTTCGCTGAAGAACTGGCGAAGGCGCTATAAACCCACCAATAAATTGGGGATTCTGGAGGCCGCAAGGCCTGCGATTATCATTTGCACGAGAGACCGCGCGCGCTCGACGGCGTTCTATCGCGACACGCTGGGCCTGACGGCCGCCTACGAGGACGGCTTCGCAGCCGTTTTCAACATTGGCGGCGTCACGTTACGCGTCTCGACCGTGGCCGATTTCACGCCGCACGAGCACACCATCCTCGGCTTCCAGGTCGAGGACGTGCCGGCGACGGTGAAAGCCCTGCGCGAAAAAGGCGTGACCTTCCTGATTCATGAGCGCTTCCGTCAGGACGAATCCGGCATCCTGACCCTTCCCGGGGGAAACGTTCGCGTGGCCTGGTTTAACGACCCCGACGGCAACGTGCTCAGCGTGACAAACGCCTAACGCGTTTGTGGCGCACGCACTTTTGCGTGCCGCGTCGACACTCGCGTCGACGCCGCGATTTCCACGAAGTGCGAAAAATTGGGGACAGCCTACTCTGTCCCAAGGCGCCGTCTTTGCGCCGCGTGGACAGAGCGGGCTTCCAATTTTTCGCCCCATCCACTCAGCCCCGGTGCGTTTTCCTCCGACCTCCGCGCAGGGGAACACCTCTTGCGTGCCGCGTCGACACTCGTATCTTGGATGCGCCCAATCGCGTCTTGTGGAGCCGGGCTTTCAGCCCGCAGCCGACTTCAGGCGGCCGCGCTACCGAGCCGCGACCGCAGGAAGCGGTTTCAGCCCGATGTTTTCGAGAGCGTCGACGCCGCGATTTCGCTGCCATGCCCCCTGATGGCCCAAGTTCAGGCCGACGTTTT
Source organism: Bryobacteraceae bacterium (assembly GCA_049521275.1). GTDB lineage: Bacteria > Acidobacteriota > Terriglobia > Bryobacterales > Bryobacteraceae > Palsa-187. Next base: position 2,533 of record JBEKOZ010000464.1, read on the forward strand.
CGCCGGAACGCCGTGGATTTCCTGAAGGCTCCAGACCCGGATGGGATCACGCCGGCGGGACGCGATCGCTTCAACCGCCGCCTTCGCGCCGCTCATCGTGGTGATGCACGGGACCCGATAGGTGACCGCGTTCTTGCGGATGGATTTTTCATCGGCGAAAGCATGCGCGCCACTGGTGGCGGTATAAATGATCAGGTCGAGCGAGCCGGCCTTCAGCAGATCCACAGCGTTGGGCCGGCCCTCATTCACCTTGAAGACCGTCTTGGACTGGACGCCCGCGGCCCGGATAGCCGCGGCGGTCGCCCGGGTCGCGGTGATCTCGAAGCCCAGATCGTGGAGCCGCTTCGCCAGCGCCACGGCCAGCAGTTTGTCGCGATCGTTCACACTGATGAACACGCGCCCTTTGTCGGGTAAGGGCTGGCCCGCGGCCAACTGCGCCTTGGCGAAAGCCTCGCCGAAATTCTCGCCGACGCCCATCACTTCGCCCGTCGAGCGCATTTCCGGACCCAGGGTCGGGTCGACGCCGGGAAATTTATTGAACGGAAACACCGGCGATTTTACAAAAAATTGCGGGACTTTCAGCACGCCAGTCTGATCGGTGAACTCGCTGATTTTTTTCCCGAGCATCAGCCCCACCGCGATCTTCGGCAGCGCGACACCGGTCGCCTTGCTGACATAGGGAGCAGTTCGGGAGGCTCGTGGATTCACCTCCAGCACATACACCGTGCCGTCCTTCACCGCGTACTGGACATTCATCAGGCCGATGACGTTCAGCGCGCGCGCCAGGCTCTCCGTGTAACTTCGGATCACCGCGATCACATCGGGGGCCAGCGAAGTCGAGGGCAGCACGCAGCTCGAATCGCCTGAGTGAATGCCGGCTTCTTCAATGTGTTCCATGATGCCGGCGATCAACACGCTTCCGTGCATATCGGCGAGTGCGTCGACATCGACCTCGGTCGCGTCTTCGAGGAAACGGTCGATCAGCACCGGCCGGTCCTGTGAAAAGCCGATGGCTTCCTGCATGTAGCGGCGCACCGTATCTTCGTCGTAGGCGATCACCATGGCGCGTCCGCCCAGCACGTAGCTGGGCCGGACCAGCACCGGGAATCCGATGGAGCGCGCCACGTTGCAGGCTTCTTCCGCGCTGGTCGCGGAGCCGTTTTCTGGCGACGGAATGTTCAGGTCGTCCAGCAGTTTGCCGAAGCGCTTGCGGTCCTCGGCCAGGTCGATATTTTCGGGATCGGTGCCGATAATCGGCACGCCCGCGGCCTTCAGAGGCAGGGCCAGCGTCAGCGGCGTCTGACCGCCGAACTGCACGATCACGCCGTCCGGTTTTTCCGTATCTACAATGTTTAGAACCTCTTCGAGCGTCAAGGGCTCAAAGTACAAACGGTCGCTGGTATCGTAATCGGTGGAGACGGTTTCCGGATTGCAGTTCACCATGATCGACTCGACCCCGAATTCCTGCAACGCGAAGGAGGCATGACAGCAGCAGTAATCGAACTCAATACCCTGGCCAATCCGGTTGGGACCACTGCCCAGGATCATCACCTTTTTGCGATTCGTTGGGTTCGTTTCGCATTCCGACTCATAGCTCGAATACATGTACGGCGTGAAACTTTCGAATTCCGCGGCGCAAGTGTCCACGCGATTGAAAACGGCCGTGACGCCCAGCTCTTTCCGCTTCGCGCGGACTTCGAGCGGCTTCACGCCCCAGCCTCGCGCAAGCGTGGAATCGGACAGCCCGTCGCGTTTGGCGGTCAGCATCTGCTCGCGCGTGACCGTCTGGAGCGACAGCGCGGCCATCTGCTTTTCGAGGTCAACCTGTTCGCGGACGTTGCGCAGGAACCACGGGTCGATGGAGGTGAACGCGTGAACCTGCTCTTCGGTATAGCCCTTTTCAAACGCGTAGCGGATGTAGCCGAGGCGGTCGGGATTCGGAGTGATCAGACGCGGCTCGATCAGCTCCTCGACAAACTTCGCCGCTCCGTCGGCCTTGCCGGTTTCGAGGCTCCGCATCCCCTTGCCAAGGGCCTGCTTAAAAGTGCGCCCGATCGCCATCACTTCACCGACGCTCTTCATCTGCGTGCCGAGCACTGGC
>JBEKOZ010000465.1:0-4630 GCA_049521275.1 Bryobacteraceae bacterium
GCACCCGGATCAGCAGGCGTTTGCCGATCGCCGATTGATTCGGGAAGGCCTTCGAAGCGAGCATCTGGTCGATGATTGCGACGTTCTGCTCGGGTGCGTTATCCAGATCCGTAAAGGTCCTCCCCGCGACCAGGGGCGTGTGCATGGTTTCGAAATACCCCGGCAAAACTTCCTGATTATCGACGGCTCGAAATTTGCTCGCGTCTGTCAGTGCGTCTTCGAGTCCCCACCGAATCGGAAAAAATCCGCCGGCCAGCGGAAAGTTGGTCGCCGCGGAGACGCTTTCGACTCCGGGGATCGACTGCAATCTGGTCCTGATTTCCCGTATATAAGCCGCCCGCTGCGCCGGCTCCGGTCCGAAGCGCCCGCCGAGCAAATTGAACGTCAGCACATGCGCCGGTTCGAAGCCGGCATTGATTTGCTGAAGCGCCAGAAAGCTGCGGAACATCAATCCGGAGCCCACCAGCAAAACAAACGAGAGGGCAATCTCCGCGACCACCACTCCGTTGCGCAGGGCGCCTCCGCCGCTCAGTCCCATCGTCCTGGCATTCCCGCGCAGCAGTTCGATGACGTTCGGACGTGACGCCCGCAGTGCCGGAATCACTCCAAACACCACGGCCGAAACGGCTCCGGCAAGAGCCGCAAAGAACAGAACAATCGGGTCAATCCGTATGGAATCGAGCCGCGGAAGATTGGCGGGCGCGATCGCAATCAGCTCGCGAATTCCGGCCCATGCCAGTGCGACGCCGATCAAGGTGCCGATGCCGGCCAGCATCGCGGCTTCGATCAGCATTTGCCGGATCAATTGCGCGCGATTGCCGCCCAAAGCCGCCCGCACCGCCAGTTCCCGGGATCGCAGCGACGCGCGCACCAGCAGAAGATTTCCTACGTTCGCACAGGCGATCAACAGGAGAAACATCGCAGCGCCCAGTAGCGCCACAATGGGCGGTTTCGCGCGCGCGACCAGGTATTGCTGCATCGGCTCGATGCGCACGTGATAACCGGCGGTGTTCCAAAGCTCGAAATTGCGACGGATTTCGGACGCCACCAAATCCGCTTCCTCGCGCGCGCGGTCGAGCGTTGCGCCTGGTTTCAATCTCCCCACCGGCCGCCAGAAGAAGCTCTTCCGCTGCGCGTTATCGTACGGAGCCCGCGAGGCAATCCACAAATCCGGGGTTTCCATGTTGAAGGACGGCGGAAAGAACAATTCAAACCCGGGTTCCAGTACGCCGACGATCTGCGCGAACCCACCTAGTGTGGTCTTGCCGAGGACGGAGGGGCTGGCGCCGTAGCGCCGCACCCAATACGCGTGACTCAGGATCACGATGCCAGGCAATTGCGGCGCGTTCGCTGTGTTCGGTGCGCCCGCCAACGGAGGCGGAGGTTGCGGCTGGCCGTCCTGCTCGTTGAAATCGCGTCCGACCGCAATGCGTCCTCCCAGCAACCGGAAGAAATTTATGGTCACCGGAGCCGCGATCACCTGCTCAGGAGTATCATCGTCGCGGAGGACGGTAGTCCGGCCCGTGATGCCGACCGCGGCGAAGTCCTCGAACTGCGTCTTCGCGCCGTTCTTCAAATCCACAAAGTTCTCGTTCGAGTCCGGATTATCCCGGACGCTGCGCGTGCGCATATCGACCGTGGCAATGACCAGCCGCCCGGGATCGCGATAGGGAAGGGGGCGCAGCAGGACGGCATTGGCGACACTGAAAATCGCCGTGCTCGCGCCGATGCCGAGCGCGATCGTCATGGTCGCCGTCAGCAGAAAGATTGGGCTCTTCCGCAGCGTCCTTGCGGCGTATCCCAACTCTTTTATAACCATCGTGCCTCCTAAACGTTCAACGTCTTTAGATAAGCGACACCTTGTACCGTGAGATCCCAGTTTTGCTCGACGAAATAGTTCTTCAGGCCGCCGCCCTTCGCCGCGGCGAAAATCTTCGGCCAGTCGAGGCTGTCTTTCCCCACCGCTACGCCAGCGTTGCGCGCAGGTGCGTTCAGGTCCACTCCCTGCAAATGCATCGAGAGGAAACGCCCTGGATATTTCGTGAAATACATCACCGGATCTCCGACTGTCCTCATGGCGGACATCTGGAATTGCATCTTGACCAGCTTGGGATCGAGCAGTTCGAGCAAGACTTCGTAGGTCAGCCGTCCGTCCACTTTCGAAAGCTCAAAGCCCTCGTCGTGCAGAAATTGTTGCATGCCTGCTTTCGCCGCCGTCTCGCCGATCTTGTTGTATTCCTCAGCCGCCGCCTTGACCGCATCCATCGTCGCGATCCCGCCCGGTGCGCGACCGCCGAGGCTCGCCGTGCCCATCTGCGTCATGCCGATGTCCTTCGCCCAATCGATCAGCTGCGCTTGCTTCGTCCGAAGCTCACTCATATCGAAGTGAGCGCTGGGACACTTGAGTCCATGATCCTCGATGATTCTTCGGGTCTGTTTGCCGTCCGCGAGGCTTCGAAACTCGGCGTATCCCGTCGAGCATAGCTCCAAAATCCCCACTCCGAGGCTGGCCAGGTCCTTGCACAGCCCGGCGAAGTCGCCGTCTTTGATCCTTTGCCGATGCGGATAGGTCTGGCTCCCGATCGGCAAGCCGAGCGGTGCGGCCTGAAGCTCCGCCGTTGAAAGGAACCCGGCGGCAGCCAATCCTTGCAATAACTCTCTGCGCGAGATGGGGGACATATACGCTTCCATATTAGACGCTCGTAAGCTGCTGAAGAAGTCGATGGAGAAACCGCTTCCTTCGGTCGCGGCTCGGTAAGTGTCTACCGAGCCGTGACCAAAGGGAGCGGTCCCCCCGTACTAAAGATTCACCCGCGTACTCAAACTAGTCGCGATTGTTCGGTTTTGCTTTCAGCCTCACGCTCATCCTGTGGCGCCTATCGTCCTGTCATTCCTCATCGCGGCCGCAAGCGTGAGAATGCGGCCCGTCCCGTTGCCGGTCTCCGTGAAATACTTCGGAGCCATGGGAGACGGCGTCACGGACGATACCGCGGCGATCCAAAGCGGCCTCCGCGCGGCATGCGTCTCCGGCGGCAACCCGCACCTCCATTTCCCCGCCGGTACCTACAATATCAGCGCCTCGCTCGTCACGGAGTGCGCCACCTTCATCACCGGAGACAGCCCGGTGGCGAGCATCATTTTCATGACCGCGCATCGGAGTGCGAACCACGGTATCATCGCCAATTATCCGCTGGCGATCGAGGACATCGCGGTCAACACCGCGCCGGTTATGGCGGACCTGGGGATGGTCGCCGTGTTCCGCCAGGACACCTTCACTCCCTCCGCGGGCCAGAACTACACGTTTTTCCGCTACTACAGCAGCGGCTTCAATTTTGGGATCGACGTTGCCGGCGTCGGCCCCGGTCCTGACCAGATTGGCGCGGTGGTGGTGCGGGATTGCATTCTCGCGACTTCCACCAGTTCCTCCGGAACCGCGGTTTCCGAGCCGTTGAACGTTCGCACGGCCGCGTCGCTCGATGCGGAGAACAACATGCTCATCGGCGATGGCAACGGCGATCACGGCGTCTATGTGATCGGCATCCGCAGGCTGCTGCTGGCGAACAACACCATTCAGGGAAACCACGATTCGAGCGTCAAGGTTCTGACGGGCGGCTTCGGAACGGGCAGTGACACGGTCTGCGATACCGGGCAGGATTATCAATCCTGGACGGTGCGCGACAACATCATCCGCGATTCTGATTTCGCGGGAGCCTTTTACACCTACTGCGACACAGCGGTTCCCCTGATCACGTACACCGGGAACCAGGTCGTCAATATGACCGACACCTACCTCCCGGACGGCGCGACTCTGATCTTCGAGCCGAGTTGCTCCTCGGTGATGTCCAGCATCGTCATGAGCGGAAACGCGTTCGAGAACATCACCCAAGGCGGCGTGCTGATTCAGTCCTCGGCGCAGTTTCCTCTGGGCCCCTGTCCATCTTCCGCGCTGCTCGGCACCGTCGCCAGCTTCGCCAGCACGGGAGACAAATACACCAACTGGTCGACGCTCAACGCCGGGACCTACTTTGCGATTTCCGCCAATGGGCCGGCCGCGAATCTGCTCCGGGCGAGCATTTCGCAACTAACCGTGGACGGGCAGGGAAACGGCCGCGCGGCTCTCAACCTCGGGGCATTCGCACAAGTCAGCGCCGTCGATGTGACTCAAGTCAACCTTTTTTGAGGCGTCGCTTCTGCGATCGGACGGCGCGATAGAATCTGTGAACAGTGTATCCGTCGAAAATAGTTCTTTACTTGAGTTTCGCCGCTTGTGTTCAGGCCGACGATGTTGGGTGGCCCGTTAACGGTGGTCCCAACAATATTCGCTATTCGGCGCTTACCCAGATCACTCCTGAGAACGTCGACCGCCTGAAAATGGCGTGGACTTACGATTCGCACGATGAGTTCAAAGATTCCGAGATGCAGAGCAACCCAATCATCGTCGATGGGGTTCTGTACGCGACGACGCCGAAGCTGCGCGTGGTTGCGTTGAATGCGGAAACGGGTCAGGAAATCTGGGTTTTCGATCCATCCGGCGGAACAGGCGCGCAGCGGCGTTACCGGCACCGCGGCGTCACCGTTTATCAGGACCGGGTGTTCTTCACCTACCGGAATTATTTGTTCGCACTGAACC
>JBEKOZ010000466.1:0-4610 GCA_049521275.1 Bryobacteraceae bacterium
TCCGCAGCCTGGTGAGCATGCGGATCACCGGTTCAAGACTGATATCATCGTAGATCGTTGCCGGCTTCTTCCGATCAAGAGTACAGCGTCCAACGCGACGATGCGGTCTGCTTCACCGCGGGAATACACGGCGTATCGTTCGGGGCCGGGACGATTCACGCCTATCTCGCGTCGGACCGCACGCCGCCTAAAATCACAGCCGGGATTTCCGTCGGCGCGCTGACTGCCGCGGTGATGGAGCGGTGTTATCGCGAGTTGCATGCGTCGCGAACGGAAACGGCCCGGTGGACCTGGTTTCGGCGGTATCTCTCCTTTTTACTCGACCGGCCATACGACGTGGCGTGGCACGCGATTCCGAATCCCTCCGACTTTGTCGCCGATCTGCCGCCCGTGGCGGAGACGGGATTGCCGACGCTGCCGGACGGATCGCCCGATCCGGAATGGGTACTGGCGGAAGCGAAGGCGCGGCGCAAGCTGCATATCATTGCACGATTCGGGCGCTGGTGCTCGCATCTGCCAGTGACGCTCAGCTCGGCCGGCTGGATCGCCGTGCGCTACGTGAGGTATGAAGAGAAGAATCAGACGGCGCCCGCCGCGCGGTGGTGGAACGCTTTGGCGTTATGGACGCGCATCCTGTGGTTCGAGTGGCTGGTGCTGTTCCAGATCATCCTGCGGCCGCAGTTTTTCCCCGAGTGGCAGTTCCGCGCGGGCGGAAAAATGATTTCGCACTTCCCGCTGCGCCCGCTATTCGGATGGAAGTTGTGGCTGGCCACACTATTCCTTGCCGCAGCCACGATCGCGTTATGGATCGCAAATTTCTGGGTGGTGGTGGAAGAGATTTTCCAGGAAAAGACCACGCACGTTTTTCATATCGGGCTGCTGCTGGGGTTCACCTGCGCGCCGGTGATTCCAATTTTCCTGCGGCGCTGGATGGGGCGCACGAATAATTGGGGATTCAAGAAAATCCTGCAACACCTGGGAGTCCGCAAGTCGCTGATCGACGATTTTTTTCTGCGCCTCAAGTTGTTCCGGTTATTCGAGGACAAGGGCGCGACGCCGTTGATGCAGGATCTGACATTTCCGGTGCTGATGGTGGCCGCGCCGCTACAGATTCTGGATTCGTCTCCGAGCCAGCTTTGGCCGCGCACCAGGAGCAATGTCTCCGTCGTCGATGCGCTGCGCGCGAGTCTGGCGATTCCGCGATTATTCGCGCCGACGGTGGTTACCGGCGAATCGCTCGACAAATGGGTGCACGGCCAACAGAAGCCTGTCCGGCTGGACCTGGTGGATGGTTCGGTGGTTCGCCACAATCCGCTGCCCGCGCTGGTTCATTTTCTCTCGCTGCCGCAGAATGCCGAGGTCGCGGAGATCCTGTCGAAGCCGGAGTGCCGCGTCCACCTGGTTTACGACATTCCGATTCTGCCCAAGCCGATGCCTCCAGCGGCGGGGGATCCAACGAAAGATGAGCCGCGTCTGCCGACGATCGTCGACACGGGCTTCGCGGAAAATCGCCTGGAGCGGAGGCGCGACAGCCGACTGGAGGTGGTCCGCACGAACTTCGTGACGGAAATCGAAAGAGTGCTGCGCGAGGCGACGGGTAAGGTGAGTTCGCCCGATGTAAACACGATCACCGTTGACGAGCTTGCGCCCGAAGAGGAGCTGACGCTGGGCAATACCTTGCAGCCGACGGAAACGGAGATGCTGACGCACATCGCCACGGGGTGCCGGCAAAGTCTCTCCGTGCTGTATCGCGAGGAGATCGCGGAGTTCGGAAAAGGGGCGCCGGTCGATTGCGGGAAACTGCTGCGCCACATCGCGCCGAAGCGGGATTGGCGGGTCTCCGATCACTACGGGATGCCGGGCTTGAGCGAAGTGTGCCGTCATTGTCCACGAACGTTGCGCGCGTCGGTGAAGCCCGTCGACACGCTGCTGCCGGCGAATTTTCACGCGGCATCGGGGGATCTGGCCAGGCGCTTCCCGGAGCTTGCCGGGGATCGTCCGCGCATCGTATTTCTGGCGAGCGGAGGGGTGTTTCGAGGCTCGTTTCACGTGGGCATGATCGGCGCCATGCATGCCACGGGGTTGAAGCCGGACATGATCGTTGGGGCATCGGTGGGAACGCTTTTGGGGGCGGCGCTGGGGTCCATGTATTCATCGAGCGGCCAGCAGGCGGGCGTGAAGTTACGGCGATTGGCGAACCTGTTTCTCGAGGTGGACCAGCGCGTCGCGCTGACGAAAACGCTGAAGGCGGCGTTTAAGGATGTGGGGATCCGCAGCCGCGGCGCGAGCATGAAGCTTTCGCCCAATGTGCTGCGCAAGATGGTCCGCGCGGGCAGCCGGCAGGACCCGGGCAGCGCCATCACGGGCGCTCCACCGGCGGTGATCGACGCCATCTCCGATCTGTTCCTGATTCCTTACCGGGCTACGGCGCGCATCGCGGCGGAATTCGTCGCGGGACACTTCACGCGCGCCACGAATACGTTCTGGACGCAGATCAAGACGGAGACGATCGACCGGCTGGGCATCTCCGACGCGCTGATCGGCTCGTCACTTCTGGAGCGCGAGACCAGGCTGGTGCTGGGAGACGTGAAGCAGGATGTGCAGCCGTTTCTCGAACACAGCCGGATCGCGTTTTTTGCGACCGCGGTGAATCTGGTGACGGAATGGATCACGATTCTGGGGGCGCAACTCACCGCCGACCGTTACGATCTGATCGAGGCTCTGCTGGCATCAAGCGCGTTTCCGATGGCCTTCGCGCCGCGCCGCGCGAGCGCCCTTTATCCCGGCGTCGGGCGCCGCGACGTGTTCTATGGCGATGGCGGCATGTTCGACAATCTTCCGTTCCTGCCGGCGTTCGAAGTGCTGCGCGAGGTGCAGATGGACCGCTTACAAGGGACGCTGGGCCGCGGACGCTGGCGCGATGAACTGGTGCGGAGGCATCGCGAGCCGGATCTGTTTCTGGTCGGCGCGCTGAACATCCGGCAGACCGAAGATGAGCCGGATGCATACGATTCTCTGCGAAAAATCGCGGCACGCGCGACGTCGCTCGAGGACAACGAAAAGATTTACGGGATGGAGCGCGCTTCGGGCCAGGTGGATCGCCAGTTGGGACAACTACTCGCGGAAGCTCTGCCCGGCGACGCGGCGCTGCCGAAGGAACAGGAGCGATTTCTCAACGGCATCGTGAACGCGGCGGTGATGCCGGTGTACCCCGCCGATGCGGATCATTTGAACGGAACCTACGAGTTCTGCGCGGCCACGGGGATGGATCGCGATAAAATCCGCCGCTCGATTGCCGACGGATGCTTTCAAACCATGTTCGGCATCGCGCGGGCGCAGGAAGAAGTTCCGCATTCGATGATCAGCCGCAGTGTCGCCACGCTTACGGCGGCGGGGCGTTTGCCGGGGATCGTGATTGTGAAGAAGCAGCCAGGCAAGTCTTATGGGCTGTGCCCGTTTTTTAAGGTTGGGTCGAAGTCAATTCCGTGTCCGTTTGAAGGGATGCATGGAATTTATCGGACTTGCCGGGAGGATTTTGTTCATATCAAGGCTGTGGGCTAGAAGGAAATCTCGTTGTGCAGGTCTTCGAGAAGATCGGGACCGGCGTTGCGGGGATAGCCGAAATCCCAAAAGGGCTCGCCGGACGCGCTCTCCCACACTCGCTGGTGGCACGCGGTGAGCAACTTTTTCAGGCGCCCATCGAGGGCGAATATTTCGTCGTCCTCCGCGCGCGCCATCGCCAGAATCGCGCGCACATCGAGGTCGTTGCGATAATCCTCCAGGCCGAGTGAGTAGCCTCGTTCGACTTGCTCGACGAAATCGCGCCACTTTCTGACCAGGCCCGCGCGACCTTCCCGAACAACGTGCTCCGGGTAGCCGTTTTCGCGCAGATAATCGTCGACGGTCATGGCCGCTCGCCCTGGCGTTTGAAGTAACGCTCGCCGTCGTTGGGCTTGAAAAATGTGCGGATGGTGCGGTCGCGATTGTAGGCTCCGAATGCGCCGGAGCGCTTGTCGAAGCGGGTCACGATGCCGTCGGGCTTGGCGATTTCGAGGATCGGGCCGCCGGCGGGCGCATCCCGCAACTCCTGCGCAAGGTGCAGATATTGGTCGGCCGTAATGTTGCCGAACTCGCGGCCGTGCTTGGCGAAATGCTCCTCAAACTGCTTGCGGGACCGGAAGCCCGGACCTTCCGCAAACAGCAGGAGCGCCGCGAGCAGCAAGCCGATCGCGACTCGTGCCTGCTTCATAGATGGACTTCCCGTCCTCCCTCAAAAATCGACTTGCGCGCCGCCTGGATCACTCGTTCATTATGACGGCTGTTGCCTGGCGTCGCGAGGATTCCCTCGGCTTCGATCTCGGGTAGAGCACGAAAATCGTCCTCGACGCTACAGCACGCCTCGACGATCCGTTCGATGGAGCGGTAGCCATAGCCGACGGGGGTGAGCCCCTCCCTGCCCGCCGGAACATACTGAAAATAGTCCGAGCTCGGCTCACTGTAAGGGCCACCGAGAAACGAGTACTCTATGCCTCGATACTGATCGGAGTGGCGGATCATCGCGCCCCCATCCGCGCCCGAACACCACATGGTCAGGCCCTGCATGTTCGATC
>JBEKOZ010000467.1:0-4605 GCA_049521275.1 Bryobacteraceae bacterium
AATGTGAAGCCCTACGTAACGATGGGGGGCGGGGCCCACTTGGGCTAATTGTCTGGATGGCTACTCGGAAGTTATCCAGTCGGATGTGTAGTCGGCATGTCGGACTTGTGCAGCGTTGAGACAGCGTCCGCGAGATCGCCGTTAATGACCCTTATCAGGGGAAAAGAAACTTCCGTATGCGCCGTAACACAGGCGCTAACCGGTTCACATCCGCTTAGGATCGTTAAACACCGCAGCGCTACACGCGGATCATTCGGCTGGGTGCCAGGTCGAGCCAGTGGATCCTTGGCCCGGACGGCGGTTACCGTGATCACGTCCTCCATCTAGACCCTGGCCGGAAGCGTAATCCTTTTTTAGCAGCGCCACAATCAGCGCGCGGCCTTAATTTGCGCTTCCGAACCAAAACCATTCCGACCGTCACGGCACCGAGGGCCAAGCCCATCAAGGATGCCGTATTCGACTCAGGTGCATTCTCCTCGATGGAGGAAATGTTCCCGTACATCGCATCAAGTACACCCGACTCATAGAACAGTACGTCAGCGCCGGTGAGTGCGCTCCTGGTTGTGATAATCTGAGCGGCATGATCGTGGTCCTCGGTGCCATCTTTGCTGTATTTTTCGTGATTCTTCTTATGGGAATCCGAACAGTACGGGAGTACGAACGCGCCCTCATCTTCCGGTTGGGCCGGTATGCCGGGTTACGGGGGCCAGGTCTTTATTGGTTGATTCCCCTGGGGATTGAGACTCAAACCGTCATCGACCTCCGCATCGTCACTAGTCCGATCGAACAGCAGGAGACGATCACCCGGGACAGCGTCACGGTGAAAGTCAACGCCGTGCTTTGGTTTCGCGTCGGGGACCCGCAAAAGGCCGTCCTTACCGTCGAAAACTTTCGTATTGCGGTGCAGCAGGTCGCGCTGACGAGTCTGCGCAATGTGATTGGACAGCACGATCTGGATGAAGTGTTGAAGGAGCGCGACAAGATCAACGACATGCTGCGAAAGAATGTCATTGAGACGACCTCCCCGTGGGGAGTTGTGGTGGAGTTGCTCGAAATGAAGGATGTGGAGATTCCGCAAGATATGCAGCGCGTGATGGCGATGGAGGCCGAGGCGATGCGCGAGAAGCGAGCCCGCATCATCAAGGCCGAGGCGGAACTGGAGGCTTCGAAGAAGCTTGCCGAGGCGGCACAACTGATGGTCGGTAATCCGGCCGCACTGGAGTTGCGCCGGATGCAAATGGTGGCAGAGGTGGGGGCTGAGAACAACAGCACAACTGTAATTATGTTTCCGGCTGAGTTCGCTCACATTGCCGGGAGCCTGTCGCAGTTCTTGGAAGGGAAGAAGAGCTAGATGCTCACAAGGAACGCGCGATCAGCCCCTTCATGATCTCGTTGGTCCCCGCATAGATACGCTGCACCCGGCTGACCGCCCATGCGCGTGATCCGATAGACGATGCCGCGGTCTTCGCCGATGTCGTGCAGCACGCAGATGTGAGGATGGTTGAGGTTGGAGGCGGCGCGGGCTTCGCGCTCCAGGCGTTCGCGCGAGGTTGCGTCGTGCGTGAGGCTGGCGGGCAGCACCTTAACAGCCACGATGCGGTCAAGCCGGGTGTCGCGCGCGCGATAGACCTCACCCATTCCCCCAGCGCCGATCGGAGCGAGGATTTCGTATGGGCCAAGTCTCTCACCAGGTGAAAGAGGCATCCGGACAAGTCTACCAGCAAAGAGGAACCAAGCGGACACGACGAAACCCGTCACGTTGCAGAAGCACCGGCGGTTGCTCCCGGTATGTGGGCTCGGAGAGTGGCCCCAAACGATGTTGTTGGAAGCGTAAGAGCAGAATTCTGGATGTATGGTCGGCAATCCGGAAGCTATCTCGACGGACATCTTGAAGCTGGCCGATAATCCTTGTTAATGCGTTCTGTTCGGAAATCCCTCTTGAAATGCACCCACTCGGCTGGCTCAAACACAACACTTAGCCCGCAAAAAGTTACTGTTCGGCAAACACCTGTTTTCCGAACACAAAACGGGCCGAGAAACGGGACAAACTCGGTGCGACGGTTTCCGGACGCCACCCAGCATTGTGATCGAAAGCTTTACGGCGGGAGACGCTCAGAGTTTGCTCGATTATGGCAAGTGACGCCCTTTTTTAAAAGGGACGACAGAATCACTTGGTCCAGATCCGCAGCGGGGATCTAACGGCGGATGAAGGTTTCGACCAGATCGCACAGCCTGGCCGTTTCTTCGATTCCTTCAGCTTTCGATATTGGAGGGCGGCAGCTCGATACAACGAAGCCGCCTCCGGCAACAGCTTCACATTGACAAGGTCAAACAGAACATTGCGGCAAGTTGAAGGTGCGCGCGATGAGTTCGTAGGAGCGGATACGCGCGGCGGGATCGAAGGCTTGGGTCGCTATCATAATCTCGTCGGCCTGGGTCCTGGAGGCGATGTCCTCGATACGGGCGCGGACCTGTTCAGGCGTACCCACGATCGCGAGATGTTTATAAAAGTCGGCGTTGAGCCGACTCTTCGGTATCGGCACAATAGACAGCCAAGGCAAGAATCGCGTAAGGATTTTTGAGAGCGCCGGTGCTCGAGAAGCGCGTTCGGTAACCGAGCATCGCGGGCTCGGGAGGATCCGTGGAGAAGTGTCCGGCGAAGGCGAAGCCGACGCCCATTTGGGCGGCCAGCAGCGCGCCGTGATCGCTGGAGCCGAGCAGATAGATCGGCGGGAGGCGCATGTCGTCCGGCATGGCGCGGACGGATCGGAATAGAGAATTGGGCGGAAACTTTCCGCTGCCCCAGGCTATGAGTTCGTCGAACTGCTCGCCGAAGTCGTCCGCCGTGAGGGCTTCGCGGGAGCGGCGGAGGGCGAGCGCCGTGACGCGGTCAGTCCCCGGCGCGCGCCCGATTCCCAGGTCGATGCGGCCTGGATACATCGCCTCCAGGAGTTTGTACGATTCGGCGACCTTGAGAGGCGAATGATTCGGGAGCATGACGCCGCCGGAGCCGAGGCGGATGCGTTTGGTCATGGTGCCAGTCTGCGCGATCATGATTTCAGGAGTAGTGGCCATCACGCCAGGCATGTTGGGGTGCTCCGCGTACCACAGCCGGCGATAGCCAAACCGGTCGACCGCGCGAGCAAGCTCCGCGGCATTGCCGAGCGCGTCAATACTGGTGTCGCCCTCCACGAGCGGGACCAGATCGAGCGCGGAAATTAAGAGTGCCAATGCTTTCCTCCGGAATCCAGGAAGCCAAAAGGTCCTTGCGGGCAAGGGTGACGCGCGACCCTGTATCCAGAAGGAAGCCATATTCTCTACCTGCCTCGGTGATCACAATCCGCGGATGCCCGCTCGCCGGCAGAAATGGGCTCTCTACTTCGAAGCCCTGATGTCGGATGCAACCCGCGACCGCGACAGTAAAAGTGCGCTGCGGGTAATCCAGAACTACTTGATAGGGCTCTAACGCTTTGCCCGACAAAAGGCCTTCTACGTGTTCGCGCGTGTCGAAGCTTTTATCGCCGAGGTGAATGAACGCCTTGCTGGTTCCGAGGCTGACGGCAAGCGCGCCGATACCTGCAACCGGGAGATGGACGGGCATATACCGCTCTCTAGAATCCACGATTGCATCTCCGCTCGGCTCCAGTTCAAGATCGGAGGCCAGGCTACTATCAACCAGGACAGCGCCACCGCCTGAATCGAAGACAAAGCGCGCCGTACGGGTTGTCCCATCCTTTCGCTTGAACTGCAGCGAGATGATAGGCGCATTCCCCTCGACGGACATAGGCTCCTTGCCGGCCTCTGGACAAGTGGCTTGCTGAGCGCAACAAACGCGTGTTCCTCCGAGTATGCAAAGCGCGAAGGTAAAAGTCGGGACGAACCGCATAAATCAACCTAACGGATTTCGTGCCATATCAACCCTTCTCCGATGCTATGGTCTGCTGTTCGTCACCTCACCCAAGCCTCTCGATGAGAGTTTAGGGGGACCGTGCTGGATATGCTTGTCCAACGCGGTCGACGGGCATCGTCGCCGCTAAGTGGCGCCAAATCAGCTATTGCCAACAGAACGAGTTCATCCCCGACCGCACTGCGGATGTCTTCGCGTGGCGAGCCAATCTTCGGATTATGTGATACCGCTCAACCACCCGATATACATCTCGTCGGTCTGAGGCGTAGCCTCGTTAGTTTATTTAGAGTCGGTCGGTAATCCGAAGAATGATGTTTGGCGGTGATTGTCGAAAGGGCGATAGAAAAACTATGCGCTTCTCGTCGAACTCCGAAAAAAGCTGTTCACGGCATCCTCCTCGTTTATAAAAACCTCAAGTACCGTGTGCACCTTTGCGCGGATTATCAGACTGAGATGAACCGGGCTAAGGTTAAGCAGTTTCAACGCTCCGCCAGAGTGCACAAGACGCGTGTAACAGAACGCCAGAGCGCCCAGTCCATCAGCGTCAATCTCCGTAACGTCGGAGAAGTTGAGGATGACATTCACAACCTTCGTTTCTGTGAGCGCGACAATCACAGTACGCAGGATTGCTTCCGAATTACCCGTTACAAGGGGTCCTCGCAAATCGAGAATCCGAATCCCGTCCTTTTCGCGCTGAT
>JBEKOZ010000468.1:0-5414 GCA_049521275.1 Bryobacteraceae bacterium
TTGATGTGGGATCAGAAGACCGGCCTTTTCGCCGACTATAATTTCGTCACCAGCCAGCGCCTCGATTATCCCTTCCTGACCACCTTCTATCCACTATGGGCCGGCCTCGCCACTCAGGAGGAAGCCGCGGCCGTGGTAGCGAACCTTCCGCTATTTGAAAAGGAGGGCGGACTGCAAACCAGCTCCCATGTCTCTGGCAATCAGTGGGACGCGCCCTTCGGTTGGGCTCCGCTACAGATCATCGCCATTGAGGGTCTGCGCCGCTATGGCTTCGACGCCGCCGCGGAGCGCCTTAGCCTCAAGTTCCTCTCCATGATTCTTCGCGATTTCGACCAGCACCGCACCATCAAGGAGAAGTACAACGTAGTCGAAGGCAAAAGCGACCTGGGCGCCGGCATAAAATTCGGCTACACGTCGAATGAAATCGGCTTCGGTTGGACCAACGCAGCCTTCGTGCTCCTCTGGCAAAACCTGTCCGAATCAGCCAAGCACACCCTCGAAACAAAATGCATAACCCGCTAAGCCTCGTGAAGCCCCGTAGCGCGCGCCCCCAGGCGTGCCGCGTCGCCACTCGTGGCGAGGCCCGGTCCGACTTAGTCCTAAAACTCCTAGCCCTCTCGACGACGCTTCTCCCAGCCCAAACCACCTGGCAGCCAACCCCAGCCTTCCCAATCCCAGCCAACCCCTTAGCTATCTCAAAACCAGCGCAACCTCGCATGCCATTCACCGTAGCCGGCAAACAAGGCGCAATCTTCGGCCAGGGCGATGGCTCCTTTGAAGCCTGGATCTTCCCCGTCAAAATCGCCAGTCACTTTCGCATCACTGCCGAGCTGGCCGATTATCCCATCCCCATCGAGCTCTCCGACTACGCCGCCACCATCGACGTCAACCCCGACCACACCACTCTCACCTACTCGCATGCCGCGTTCCTTCGGTCCGCCCGCTCACTCTAACCTTTCGCTTCACTCCCGAAATGCTGCGTATGTGGCCCGCCTTTAATTTCGGTCTGCCTAACGCCGAATGGGTGAGGGAAGGTTACTATATCCTCCACACTGACAAGCCAGACTTTTCAGGCTATATCGGAATTCCCGGCGCCGTGCCCGGAATCCTCGCGCCCTATCAGGAGCGTCCTCACACCTGGCCTCTGGAATTGAAGCTCTCCTTCGACCCGAAGACCCAGTCGAAGACCTTCTTCCCTTTGCTCATGGCGCGTAGCGCCAGGCAGCTGCTCGATCTCTCTAAGACCTGGCCCGCCGAATACCGTCAAAGCTCCGATTACTATTCCCATTTCTTCGACCATAGGCTCACCGCCGAAACCCCTGACGCATCTTTCAACCTGGCTTTGCGCTGGGCCGAACTCGCGATCGATCAGGCGCAGGTCCGTTTTCATGACGAGACAGGCCTGGTCGCCGGCTATTACTCTTCAGCCGACTCCGCCCGCCCCGGCTTCGCCTGGTTCTTCGGACGCGACACTCTCTTCTCCTTGTACGCAGTCAATAGTTATGGCGATTTCGCTCTCACCCGCCGCGCGCTCGAATTCCTGTTGCGCCGCCAGCGCGCGGACGGCAAGATCATGCACGAATTTTCCCAGACCGCCGATCTGGTTGACTGGAGTGCGACGCCTTATTTCTACGCCTCCGCCGATTCCACGCCTCTGCTCGTAATGGCTATGTGGGATTACGTTCGCTCGAGCGGCGATCTGGATTTCCTGCGCGCCCACTGGAGCGAAGTGAAGAAAGCCTGGGCCTTCACTCGCGCCCACGACTCCGATGGAGACGGCATCTACGAAAATACGGAAGGTACAGGTTGGGTGGAGAGCTGGCCCTCCGGCATGCCTCATCAGGAAATCTATCTGGCCGCACTCGATCAGCAGTCGTGCTCCGCCATGGCGAAACTCTCGTCAGTGATGAACGAACCCGCTCTGGCCGCTTCAGCCAGCAGCCACGCCGCGTCAACAAGCTCCAAAATAGCTTCCGAATACTTCGACGCCGAACACCAGTTCTACGCCTTCAGCCGCAACGCCGATGGCACGCTCGACCGTACTGCCACGGCTTTTCCCAGCGTCGCCTGGTGGGACGGTTCTTTCGAACTGCCGCATGCCGATAAGATGTTCGAACGCTGGGCGTCGCCCGAATTCTCGACCGATTGGGGCATCCGCGATGTCAGCCGCGCGGAATCGATCTATGACCCGATGAGCTACCACCAAGGCTCGGTGTGGCCGCTCTACACCGGCTGGACCGCCTTAGCCGAATACCGCGCCGGCCGCCCCTTCTCGGGCTATGCGCACCTGATGCAAAACGCCGGCATGACATTTTCCCAGGACCTCGGCGCGGTGACAGAGCTGCTGTCGGGCGAATTCTTCCAGCCATTCGGACGCAGCAGCTCACACCAGTTGTGGTCCTCCGCCATGGTGCTCACGCCGGCTCTGCGCGGATTATTCGGCCTCGAAGCCGACTCGCTCCGCCACACCCTGCGAGTGCATCCGCAGCTACCCGCCGCGTGGGAAACGGCCGCCTTGAGTAACGTCGCCGTCGGCGCAGCCAGCTTCGACATTCAATTCCGCAAGAGCAAAGACAAACTCCTCATCGACGCCTCCTCCGCCGACCCGCAGCCGCTCTGCCTCACCGCTGGCGCCGATTGCACCCCGGCCACGTCGCGCACCCACCACCTGGAATTAAACCTTCCCGCGTTCGAAATCGATCTGCCCCACGCGCTGCCGCCGCCAGGCTCGCCGACGAGCTTCGCCAAGATCCTCTCGAAGTCCGAGACCGGCTTCGAAATCGAAGGCCTGGCCGGTTCGTCCGTGGAACTGGACATCCGTTTCGTGCGCCCTCCCATTCAGGTCATGGGCGCGGCCTTGGAGCGTGGAAAACTGATCGTCCGCTTCCCTGTAGGCGAAGGCTACCAACGAATGGCAGTGCGATTCGCATACAATTAAGGTCGAATAAGGCTCCATCGGTGCGCATAAATGGTCATTTAAGGTCGATTAAGGCGCTCTATTTTTGCCTTTCGCTCACATTGGCCGCCCAAACCGTCCAGCAACTGGAGTCGACCGCCCGGGAACGCCTCGCCGCGAAGGACGCCAATGGGGCGCTGGCCGCCTACCAGAAACTGGCTGAACTGGTTCCAAAATCAGCCACTTATCAGGACGAAATCGGTTTCCTGCTCGCCGCCACCAACCGCTCCCAGCAAGCCATCCCGCATTTTCAACGCGCCACCGAACTGGACCCCCAATCGGCCCAAGCCTGGTATCACTTGGGAGTGGCGCTAGCATTAACAAAAAAAACCAATTCCGCAGTCACCGCCCTGCAAGAAGCCGTCGCGCTGGCTCCCGCCCAGGCCGACTATCGCGACCGCCTTGCTTTAGCCTGGGCTACGCTTGGGGATTCCTATCAGCAGCAACGTCGCTATAAGGATGCGCGGGATTCTTACCGCCAGGCTCTTAAGTTAAATCCAAACAACGACTTGGCGCGCAATAGTTACGGCAACGCGCTGGTCAGGTCCGGCGACCCCTCCGCGGGCCTGAAGGAATTTCGCTCCATCCTAGCGCACGATCCCAACAACCTGCAAGTGCAGGTAAATGTTGGCTTTGCCTACATCGCGTCCGGCGATTTCAAAGCCGCCATCAAGCACCTTTCGGCCCTAACCCGGGACCATCCGGATAATGCCGGCGCGCACTACGATTTGGGAATCGCCTACAAGCAGACCGACGATCTTCCGCGTGCCGCAACGGAGCTAGAGCGCGCGGTAGAGCTCGATCCTTCGCTGGCTGAGGCGCATTACTCCCTTGCGCTCACGTACATCGATGCACCGGATAAGGCCATCGAGCAACTGCGCGCGGCAGTCGCGCAACGCCCCGACTATAACGATGCCTGGTTCACGCTCGGCACGACGCTCCAGCAGCAAGGGGACACCACGGGAGCGATCGAGGCGCTGCGCAAATCGGTGGCGCTCGATGGTCTTAACGCCGCGGCCTGGAATAACTTGGGACTGCTGCTGCGGCGCAGTGGCGACGCCGCCGGCTCGGCCGAGGCTTTCGCCAAAGCCGCGGAAATCAGGAAAGCGGAAGAGCTCGAAAAAGAGAGAAAGTTAAAACAGGGATCCCGCAACTGACTCGGCAATTTTGCGGGCTTTTTCGCGATCCTTGGTCCGCACAACGAAAGCTTTTTCGCGCACCCGGACCACTACCTCATCGCCGCAGGCGAACGCTTCGCTGCCCAGGCCCTTGAGGGGCACGGCATCGGGACATCGCTTGAAATCCTTGAGCATTTCGAGGTGCAGGGTGACGTCGCGGCCGACAAAATCGCAGCCTGTCGCGGTCACCGGCACGCCCAAAATTCCGGCGACAGTCGCCTGGTGGATCAGCGGACACGGAGCGATCGCCAACAGCATTCCCGCGATGATCATTTGAACGCCTCGCTCTTCAAAATTTTGCCGCCTTCCTGAATCACGTACAGCTTATTGACGTCCAGGTCCTTCAACTGGTCGACCTGGCCGCTCAGCCAGCGGATTTCGACCAGGTCCACTTTCGCGGCCTGATCCAGGCCGAAGTGCATGCGCAGATCGTTCTGCGAAAAATAGCTGCCACCGCTGCGCAGCTCGTCCATCTGCGACAGAGGCTTCGGGGTTTTGGCGGTCACGATGACACGCGTGCCGATGCCGGTGCGGTTGGACTTCACGCCCACCAGCTTGATCTTGATCCAGTTCCGTTTCAGCGTGGAGTCGCAGCGCAGCAGCTGCGGGACCGCGTTCACGCAGTTCACCGCTACGTCCAGATCGCCGTCGTTATCGTAGTCGCCGAAGGCGCAGCCGCGCGCCGGGGCGTTCTCCATAATGCCCGGTCCGCCTTTTTCCGTCACCTCTTCAAAGCGGCCGTTCTGCAAGTTGCGATAGAGATATTTGTGCTCGGCGTACTTCAGATCGGCGTTGGATTTATCGACCTCGGGATAGACGTGGCCGTTGGACATCAGAATGTCGAGCCAGCCGTCGTTGTCCATATCGAAGAAGCCGACGCCCCATCCCAGCAGCCGCGTGTTGACGCCCAATCCGCTGGGATAGGTGCGGTCTTCGAAGGTCGCGTCGCCCAGGTTGGTGTAGAGCGAATCGGTGTCGCCGGCGAAATTGGTCTTGACCACGTCGAGGTTGCCGTCGCGATTGTAGTCGCCGATCGAAACACCCATGCCGGCTTGCGGTTTGCCCTCGGGCGAGAGCGCGGCGCCGGATTCGATGGCAATATCCTTGAAGGTCCCGTCTTTCTGATTCTGGTAAAGCGTCGCCGTGCTGGAATCGTTGGCGACATAGATGTCGGGCCACCCGTCGTTATCCAAATCCGAGGCGGCCACGCTCAAGCCGTAGGTGCCGGGCGTCTTCCACATGCCCGATTTCTCGCTAACGTCGGTAAAGGTGCCGTCGCC
>JBEKOZ010000469.1:0-4587 GCA_049521275.1 Bryobacteraceae bacterium
TGAGCCGGAATTCGCGGCCCATGTATTTATACGTCAGCTTGGTGTGATCGAAGCCGAGGCGGTTGAGGATGGTCGCCTGCAAATCGTGGACGTGCACTTTGTCCTCAATGACGTTGAACCCGAGCTCATCCGTTTTGCCGACCACGGTGCCGCCCTTGGTCCCACCGCCGGCCATGAACATGCTGTAGCCGAAGGGGTGATGGTCGCGGCCGGCGTTTTCGGGATCGCTGGTGTTGCGCTGCTCCACCATCGGCGTGCGCCCGAATTCCCCGCCCCACAGCACCAGCGTCGAATCCAGCAAGCCGCGCTGCTTCAGATCGCGGATCAGCGCGGCCGTGGGTCCGTCGGTGATGTCGCAGTTTTTCTTGAGATCGCGATTCAGGTAAGTATGCTGATCCCAACTGGCGTGCATCAGCATGACGAAGCGCACGCCGCGCTCGACCATTCTGCGCGCCAGCAGACAGTTGGTCCCGAAGGCGCGCGTCTTTTCCGCGTTCACTCCGTACATGTCGAGCGTCGACGGGGATTCCTTGGAAAAATCGAGAAGATCTGGCCCGGCCGCTTGCATGCGAAACGCCAGTTCGTAGGAGGAAATGCGGGAAGCGATTTCCGCGTCGCCGGTGGTTTCGAGACGCTCCTGATTCAGGTCGCGTAGCACGTCGAGCGACGCGCGCTGCTGTTCGCGGGTGATGCCTTCGGGGGTCTGGAGATAGACGATCGGCTCCGGTCCGGTGCGGAACATGACGCCTTGATAGGACGATGGCAGAAATCCGCTGGCGAAGTTCGACTCGCCGCCGCTGGTGCCGACGCCGGAGCTCAACACCACGAATCCCGGCAAATTCTGCGATTCGGAACCGAGCCCATAAACCACCCACGCGCCCATCGTCGGCCGTCCGAACTGCTGCGAGCCGGTGAACAGCAGCAATTGGCCGGGGTGATGATTGAAGGCGTCAGTCACCATGCTGCGCACCAGGCAGATATCGTCGGCACAGGAGGCGATGTGCGGAATGTAATCGGAAAATTCGATGCCGCTCTGCCCGTGCGGCGTAAATGTTCGAGGGCTGGCCAGCACCGCAGCGGTGGGCTTGATGAACGCGAGCCGCAGGTCCTTGGTCATCGACGGCGGCAGCGATTGGCCGGAATATTTTTGCAGCGCGGGCTTGGGGTCGAACAGATCCATCTGGCTGGGAGCGCCTTCCATGAACAGGCAGATCACATTTTTCGCATGCGGCGCGAAGTGCGGAGCTTTCGGCGCCAGCGGATCGGCGACCACGCCCGCGAGTCCGTCGCGCTCCAGCAGGCTGGCCAGCGCCAGCGTCTCGATTCCACCGGCGCAGCTGCGGAAGAAGGACCGGCGCGACTGGATTTTCAAAAACTCGGGAAGATTCATGGTTATTCTCTGGTGATCAATTCGTCGAGGTTCAGTAAAATGCGGCTGACGCCGACCCAGTCGCCGCCCTGCGCGCGATATTGCGCGATGCGCGCGCGTTCGGTTCCGGTGGGCATGCGCGCGACGCACAACTCGAATGCATAGCCCAGGGGATCGGCGCCGCCTTCCCGCTGGATGCGCACCGCCAGCGCCTGGGCCGCTTCGTAAAATACCGGATCGTTCAGCAGATTGAGCGCCTGCAAAGGCGTATTTGAACGGCGCCGGCGCGTGCAGCTCACGTTCGAATCCGGCTCGTCGAAATTGCTTAACTGCGGATAGGGAGTGGTTCGCTGATAGTGAATGTAGAGCCCGCGCCGGTATTTATCGGAGCCGGTCGATTCGCGCCATTTCACGCTATCCGCATAGCCCAGCTCGGCGACGCCTTTGGGCTGCGGAGGGCGTACGCTGCGGCCGCCGATTTCAGGATTCAACAGACCGCTGGCGGCCAGCGCCTGGTCGCGAATCAACTCGGCCGGCAAACGAACGCGGGACTGACGCGCGAGCAGAGTGTTTTCCGGGTCCTTCGTTTCGAGCTCCGGCCGCGCCTTGGACGATTGCCGGTACGTCGCCGACATGACGATCAACTTCTCAAGGCGCTTCATGCTCCATCCGTTGTCTCTGAACTCCGAAGCCAGGAAATCGAGCAGCTCGGGATTGGACGGCCGGTCGCCCTGTGTGCCGAAATCTTCCGAAGTGAACACGATTCCTCGCCCGAAGAACTCCTGCCAGATCCGATTGACGGTGACGCGCGCGGTGAGTGGATTCTCCTTCGAAACCAGCCAGCGCGCCAGATCGAGCCGGGTGGGATCAGCCGCGGGAAGCGGCGGAAGAATCGCCGGCGTGCCTGGCGAAACCTCCACGCCGAAGGTCCTGTAATCGCCACCGACGCGCAGATGCGTCGGCGGAACGGACGGGTCGGCGTGCATCACCTGCGCCTGGCTGTAGGGCGGCAAAGCGTTGACCAGCGCCTCCAGTTTGCTACGCGCCTCGCGCAGCAAGCCCGCCGTCGAGCGATCCTTGGAATAGTCGACGCCGATGTGCTGGAGGAACCACAAGGTCATCCGGTCGCGGTCGCGCGGCAAGCGTTTTTCGGGAACGTCCGTCAGCAGCTCATGCGGACGATCGATGCTGGACGTGAAGTCCGTCACCGTAAAATCCCACTCGCCGTTTTCGCCCGGATGGGTGTACGCCTCGCGCAAACGGCGTTCCCACGGCGGCTGCAATTCGGCAATCCAATACTGCTCCAGAATTTCGCTGCGTGTTTGATAATACGACGCCGGCGGAGCCTTCTCGCCCGGCATCGGCGCATCCATGTCAACTTCCTCGGCGTGATCGAAAAATGCGTACAGCGAATAATATTCCTTCTGGCTGATGGGGTCGAACTTGTGATTGTGGCACTGCGCGCAGCCTGTGGTGAGCCCCAGCCACGTGATCGAAACGGTATTGGTGCGATTCACGATCTGCTCGAAGCGAGCCTCTTTCCGGTCCACGCCGCCTTCCCGATTGGTCAGCGTATTGCGCAGAAACCCGGTCGCGACGCGATCGTCCGTGGTCGCGTCGGGGAGCAAATCCCCGGCGATCTGCTGCATGGTGAACTGGTCGAAGGGTTCGTCGCGATTGAGCGCGTCGATCACCCACTGGCGGTAGCGCCACGCCCACGGGCGCGAAAGATCCTTCTCATAACCGTCGCTATCCGCGTAATGCGCGACGTCGAGCCACGCGCGAGCCCACTTCTCTCCATAGTGCGCCGAAGCGAGCAGGCGGTCGACCAATTTTTCGTACGCATCGGGCCGCGTGTCGGCAACGAACTCTTCCACCTCGCGAGGCGTCGGCGGGAGGCCCGTAAGATCGAGGCTCACGCGCCGGATTAGCGTCCGCCGATCAGCCTCTGGCGACGGCGCAATATTTTCCCTGGCGAGCCGCTCCCGAACCATAGCGTCAATGGATGTCCCCGCAGGCCGCTGAATCGGTAGAAAAGCCCAATGAGTGGACCGCGCAACGACTGCTGGAAATTTAGCACCAGCGTCGATCCACGCTTTGATCTTCGCGATCTCCTCGGCGGTCAAAGGCGCGCCCGCCGCCGGCATCATGAAACCTTTCTTGGTGCTGCTGACGCGTTCGTACAGCTTGCCGTCGACGACCCGCGCGATCGACGCCTGGGAATCGAGCCGCAGATTGCCCATCTGTTGCGTAGCGCCGTGGCAGCCCTGGCATCGGCGTTCGAAAATCGGCTGCACGTCCTTCGCGAAATCCTGCGCCCATGCGCCGCACGAGGCCGCCGCCAGCAGCGTGGCGATGCGGAGGTTCATAATGAATCCTATTGTATGCCCATGCGCATCACGAAGATTGAAGCCTATCGAGTGGAGCTGCCGCTTCACGAAGGCAGCTATAAATGGTCCGGCGGAAATTCCGTCGCGGTGTTCGACTCGACCGTCGTCGCCGTATCGACCAGCGAAGGCATCACCGGCTACGGCGAAATTTGCCCTCTCGGGTCGGCGTATCTGGCGGCGTACGCGAACGGCGCGCGCACCGGCATAGCGGAACTCGCGCCATCGCTGATCGGCCTCGATCCAACCGGACTGGGCGTGCTGAACGCCCACATGGATCGGGCCATGCGCGGGCATCCTTACGTCAAATCGGCCATCGACGTCGCGTGCTGGGACATCCTGGGAAAATCATGCGGGAAGCCGGTCGCGACTCTGCTCGGCGGACGCTTTGGAGACGACTTCCCGCTCTATCGCGCCATTTCGCAGGAGGCTCCGGAAGCGATGGCGGAGCGCGTCGCGCAATACCGCGCCGAAGGCTATACCAAATTTCAATTGAAAGTCGGCTCCGATGTCGATACCGACGTCGCGCGCATCATCGCAGCAGCCGAGCATCTTGAATCCGACGACGTGCTGATCGCCGACGCCAACACCGGCTGGACCCAGCATGAGGCGATGCGCGTCGCCGCCTTCGTCCGCGATGTCGACGTTTATATCGAGCAGCCCTGCCGCACGTATGAGGAGTGTCTGGCTGTGCGGCGCCACACCGATCGTCCGTTCGTTCTCGACGAAGTGGTCGACGACCTGGCGATGGTCGTGCGCGGCCATGCGGACCAGGCGATGGACGTGATCAACCTGAAAATCTCCAAGGTCGGCGGCCTGACCAAGGCTCGG
>JBEKOZ010000470.1:0-4560 GCA_049521275.1 Bryobacteraceae bacterium
TGGGGGCGCAGCCGGCGGCGGGGGAGCAGGGTCCGCTGCATCGCCAAACGCCAGCTTGGATTCGCCTTCGAACTTGTGATACACGCCGAATTGCACTTCATTCATGGAGAACGCGAAGCCCGCCGGGTCCACTTTCCACACCGACCGGGTGATGCTCTTCACCGGGCAAATATATTGCGCGTCGCCGATCAGGACCGGTTCGTATTCAATCACGGTGTCGACGAAAAGAATCCGGGCTTCGTGTGGGAGAGCCGCATGGCGGGTGAGGCGGACGATGGCGCCCGAAGTGGGATCGATGGACAGCTCCCCGTTGAACGCCGGCACGGTCTTCTTTTCACGATGCTTGCCGTCAAGCCAGTCGACCGTGAAGCGGGAATGCGCCGCGTCGACCGCGTAGCGGAAAACCGCGAGGCGCTTCCCGTCGACGGATTCCCAGCGGCTCGATACCGGGTTCGCGCCGCCGAGGATCATAATCGAACCGAGGATGGACCCGAATTCACCTTTCGTGGTCAGCCCAGCCACGGGTCCGGTAGCGGGTTCGCCATTCACCGCCGTCGCCTTGTACGATTCCTTGCCATGGTCGAAGGATACTTCGGTGGTAATGAAGTCCTGAAGGCGAAGCTCGCCGAGGAACGCCTGGTTGTCCAGCATGGGGAGCGGATCGGACTCGAAACGGCGAATCATGCTGGTGCAGATGAAGTCCGGGAGATTGACGATGTAGTTCACGGCGAACTCCCGCGTTTTCGCGAGCAGCGCGTCGGCTTCGGCGGGAGTCGGCGGCGCGGTCCCGTCGGCGACTGCCGGCTGGAATTCGCTATCGTCGGCGAGCAGTTCGAGCGAGGCGGCGGTTCTGGTCCCGAGCTTGAGGGTGCGAATCTCGGCGAGCGCGCGGTCGGTGAGCCGCTCCTTCAAATGGAAATGGCTGACTTTCTCGGCGATCTTGTTATCGGATTCCCCGGCGGCCTGGGCGGAGACGATCAGTTTCTTCAATTCCTGAACGCCCGAAGGCGCGGCGAGGGTCGCTGAGATCAAGAGAGAAACAGCAACAAGGCGTCTCATCTGAACCAACTATATGCTTGTTTCGCCCATCCGGGTATCCCCAAATGGCAGAGCATTTTGCTGGCCCCACAGCAAACTAACAAGCTGAAAAGCCTCAATGGCCGCTGATGAACGCAGATGAACGCGGATACGAGGATGCCAAGGCCATTGTTTTCAATCTGCGTTTATCAGCGTTTATCAGCGTTTATCAGCGGCCAACCTTCCTTGTGTTTATGGCGACGACTTCAGAAAATCCCTCGCCACCGCGCTCACCGCCCGATGCTCCACGTCCACTTGATAGTTCAACTCCCGCATCTTCGCGTTCGTGAACTTCCCCGCCAGCTCATCGAGCGCCGTCCGCACCTCCGGCCGCTCCTTCAACAGTTCCTCCCGAGCCACAATCGAAACCTCATACGGCGGAAACGCGTGCCGGTCATCCTCGAGGACCTGGAGATCCATCTTCGACAGCGCCCCGTCGGTGGCATTCGCGGCGATCATGTCCACCTGGTTCTGCCCGATCGCCTGATACAGCAGCCCCAGGTCCATGGTTTTGGGCGATCCCTTGAATTGCAATCCGTAAACCGATTTCAGCGCCGCCAGTCCGTCGGCCCGCTGCTCGAATTCGTAGCCCACGCCCAGGCTCCAGCTCATGCGCGCCGCGTCCGACAGCGTTTTCAAGCCGGCCTTCCGGGCATCCGCGCCACGCACCACCATGGCGAAACCGTTATCGATTCCCAGCGGCGCCAGCCACGCCAGGTGAAATCGCCTGGAATATTCCGCCTGCAAATCGGCGCCCTTGGGAGCCTTCAGCACCATCGCCAGCGCAGTGCCGCTGTACTCAGGATAAACGTCGATCTCGCGATTGAGTAAAGCCTGCTGCGCCAGCATCGTTCCGCCCAGGTTCAGGCTTCGCGCGACTTTCTCATGCAGCCGATTTTCCAGATGCTGCGCGATGATCTCGCCCAGCACCACTTGCTCAGTGAAATTCTTAGAGCCGACGCGAATCGTGTGCGCCTTCGGCGCGCAGCCGGTCAGCAGCAGGATCAGGCCGCCGATAATTTTCGTTCGATCCATCCCAATCCCCCGTCCGCCAGCAAAGCCATGCAAGCCGCCGGCACCGCTCCCGCGAGAATTTCCGTCGAGTCCACGCTGGCTAGACCTCTGAATATGAAGACCCCCAATCCGCCGCCGCCGATGGCCGCTGCAATGGTCGCGGTTCCGATGGTTGTCACCGTCGCCACTCGAATCCCGGCGAGAATCGTCTGCGCGGCCAGCGGCAACTGAACCTGCCGCAGCAACTGGCCGTCCGTCATGCCCATGGCGATGGCCGATTCGCACACCGCCCGGTCGACGTTCGCGATGCCGACGAACGTGTTTCGCAAAATCGGCAGTAGCGCGTACAACACCAGTGCGACGATCACCGTCCGTTTCCCGATTCCGCCGATGAACGGAATCGGAATCAGAAAGCCGAACAGCGCGAGACTCGGAATGGTCTGCATGATGCTCGCGAAGCCGAACATCCAGCGCCGCGCGCCTTCGTGCCGGGTGAGCAGAATTCCCGCCGGAACGCCCAGCGCAATGGCCAGCGCCATCGAGACCAACACCAGCACCAGGTGCTCGCCCGTCAGTTCGAGAAGATCGTTGAACAGGTCGCTACGCATAACTTTTCAGGAACGCGCGCGCTTCATCGGTATCGGCCTGACGAAACTCCGCGGCCGGCGCGGCGAAGTCGATTTTGCCATTCGCCAATAGAATAATCCTCGTTCCCAGCCGCAGCGCCTCGCGAATGTCATGAGTCACGAAAATGGAAGTCGTGTGCAGATCGCGGCGCAGCTTCAGAAACTCATCCTGCAAATCGAACCGGGTGACCGGATCGAGCGCCCCGAACGGCTCGTCGAGCAGCATCAGCGGAGGCTCCGCCGCCAGTGCTCTCGCAACCCCCGCTCTTTGCCTTTGCCCTCCCGATAACTGGCGCGGATAGCGGTCTCGAAACTCCGCGGCGGGCAGTCCCACCATTTCGAGCAGCAGGTTCACGCGCGTGTCGATGTCCTGCATCTTTTCGAGCGTGGGAACCAACCCGACGTTCCGCGCAATCGTAAAATGGGGAAACAATCCTACCTCCTGGATCACGTATCCGATATGCCGCTTCAGCCGGATCGGGTCCCAGTCGCGCGTGCTTCGGCCTTCGACCAGCACCTGCCCCGAGGTCGGGAACAGCATGCCGTTGGTCATTTTGAGCGCCGTGGTTTTTCCCGACCCGCTGCGTCCGAGCAGTACCAGCGTTTCCCCGGCGTCGACGGAGAAATTTACGCCCGACAAAATCGTTCTGCCGCCGATCTCGTACGACACATTTTGAAACTCGACCAGAGGCATTTAGAGAGGCTTCAAATCGCCGAGCATCGTCGGAATCAATTCCGAAACAGTCGGATGAATATGCACGGCGCGCTGGAGCACGGTATAGGGAGCCCCGGCGTACATGGTGTCGAGAATGCAATGGATCGCCTCGTCGCCGCCGGTGCCTAAAATGGTAGCGCCCAAAATCAATTTGGTTTCGGCATCCACCAGAATCTTCATGAACCCCAGTGTCTCGCCTTTTTCCACGGCGCGCGAGACCTTCGCCATTTCGCGCCGCCCGATCAGCGCGGGACGCTTCGATTGCCGGACCTGCGCCTCGGTCATGCCGACGCGAGCCAGCGGAGGATCGATATAGGTGGCGGCGCAGAAAATGCGATCGCTGATCCGCCGGGCATCGTTGTCGAGAAGATTGGCCGCGACGATTTCGTAATCGTTATAAGAGGTGTGCGTGAACCCTCCGCGGCCGTTGCAATCGCCCAAAGCCCAAACGCCGCGCGCGCTGGTCTGGCAATCTTCGTCGACGCGAATGTAGCCGTGCGCATCGGTCGCAATGCCGGCCGCTTCGAGGCCCAGATCGTCGGTATTGGGAACGCGTCCGGTGGCGACCAGAAGGTGCGTTCCGCTAATGTTATGGACGTTTAAAGTGTCACCGAGGCCTTTAACGGACACATTATGGGCATTTAAGGCCACCTGAATGCCCTCTTTCGTCAAAATATCGAGCACCGCGGCTGAAATATCCTCGTCCTCGCGCGGCAGCAGACGGGGCGCTTCCTCGATCACCGTGACCTCGCTGCCGAAGCGCCGGTACATCTGCGCGAATTCGAGCCCCAGGGCGCTGCCCCCTAGAATCAACAGATGCGGAGGCACAAAATCGACGTCCATCATGGACGAGTTGGTGAAGTACCGAACCTGGTCGAGGCCGGGAATCGGTGGAATCCGCGCGCGGGCGCCGGTGTTGATGAATATCTTGCCCGAGGTCAATACTTTATCGCCTACAGTGACGGTGTGAGGCGCGGTGAATCGCGCATGCCCCGTGATCACCTCGCAATTGGGGAGGCTCCGCATCGATTTTTCGATGCCGGCGCGAGCGACAATCGCGTCCTTGCGCGCCTTCAGTTTTTTCATGTCAACCTGTAAGTCGCTGCAAAAAGAGCGTGCCAGGTGAAT
>JBEKOZ010000470.1:4565-5090 GCA_049521275.1 Bryobacteraceae bacterium
GGTGAATCGCATGAGCGCTGGCCACCAGGGTTTTGGTCGGCGTGCAGCCGGTGTTGACGCAGGTTCCTCCAAAGAGCTTGCGTTCGATAACGGCGATTTTCATTCCGGCCGCGGAAAGGCGCGCGGCCAGGGACGGGCCGGCCTGGCCGGTGCCGATAATGATCGCGTCATAAATTTCCGGTAGCATAGCACTATGCTCGCAGAAAGATTGGCCGAGGCGCGCAGGCAGACGGATTCGCTGTTCGACATTTTGAAGCCGGAAGCGCTCTATGAGAGGCCGGTGGCGGAGCGTCACCGCATCGTATTTTATCTGGGGCATCTGGAGGCGTTCGACTGGAACCTGCTGGGGGACCGGCCGGTGCATGCGGAGTTCGACAAGCTTTTTGCGTTTGGAATCGACCCGCTAGGGGAGGGGCTGCCGACGGATCAGCCGCGAGACTGGCCAAGGATTGAGGAAATTCGTAACTACAAGTGCAAGATCCGGTCGGCGGTCGATGAAGCGGAGGCGACCGATCAACTGTGGAA
>JBEKOZ010000471.1:0-4558 GCA_049521275.1 Bryobacteraceae bacterium
TGGCGCAGGTTCTCGATGTCGTCGATGATGTCCGCCACATTACTGAGCCGCACCGGCGCGTTGTTTCGATACGCCACAATCAGACTCGAGTAATCGGCGCGCGATAATAACTGGTCGTTCGCCCCGATCTGGTACGCCTGCATCGGGCCATCGAAGTTTCCCTTGGCCTGATTCACATTCGCGGCTGTGATCGCGTTCCGCAGATCCTCCATGTTCAGGCCATAGGACGACAGCAGCGTGGGATTGGCCTGGATTCTGACCGCCGGCTTCTGCCCGCCGCTGATGCTCACGAGGCCCACTCCCGGCAGCTGCGAAATTTTCGGCGCCAGGCGGGTGTCGGCCAGATCCTCCACCGACCGCAGTGGCATCGCGTCGGAATTCAGCGCCAGTGTCAGAATCGGCGTATCGGCCGGGTTCACCTTCGCGTAGATCGGCGGAGTCGGCAGGTCCGCCGGCAGGTACGTTCCCGAGGCGTTGATCGACTGCTGCACTTCCTGCTCGGCAATGTCGATGTTCAGGCTCAAATTGAATTCGAGTGTAATCACCGAACATCCGTCGGAGCTGGTCGACGTCATCTGCTGCAGCCCGGGCACTTGTCCCATCTGCCGCTCCAGCGGCGCCGTCACCGACGAGGCCATCACATCCGGGCTCGCGCCGGGATAAAACGTGATGATCTGAATGGTCGGATAATCCACTTCCGGCAGCGCCGAAATCGGCAGTTGTTTGTAAGCGACCGCGCCCACCAGCAGAATTCCCACCATCAGCAGGGAAGTGGCCACCGGCCGGAGGATGAAATTCCGCGAAGGGTTCACGATTTCCCTTTCCCCGATTTTCCGCGGCCCGATTTCTCCCCGCCGGACTTGCCGCCGCCGTCGCCCTTGGAGGCCTCGCCCGCAACCTGTGCGTTCACCTTGCTTCCTTCGAGCAGCCTGTCCACACCCACCGTCACCAGCACGTCTCCCGCGTTTACACCGGACTTGATCTCCGTCACATCGCCCTCCGTCGTCCCTGTCGTGATCGGGCGGATGGTCACCGTCTGGTCCGGCTTCACCAGCCACACGTAGGTCGCTTGCGAATTGCGTTGGATCGTCGCGTTCGGGACCAGAACCACGCCGGTCTTTTCTTCCACCAGCAGCCGCGCGTTCACAAACTGGCTCGGAAACAGTTTGCCGGCCTTGTTCTCGAAATTAGCTCTCAGTCTCAGCGTGCCGGTCGTCGGGTCGATCTGATTGTCAATCGTCTCGAGCGTGCCGTCGCTCAGTTTGTTGCGGTTCTCGCGGTCCCAGGCCTCGACATGCAGCTTCGCCCCGGCGTGCATTTTGTCGATCACCTGCGGCAGCTGATCCTCGGCGATGGTGAAGATCACGCTGATCGGATCCATTTGCGTGATCACCACCAGGCCGGTGGTATCGGTGGCGTGAACGATATTTCCCGGATCCACCAGCCGCAGCCCCACCCGGCCGTCGATCGGCGCCGTGATGTGCGAGTAGGTCAGGTTCAGTTTCGCGCTGTCGATCGCCGCCTGATCCGTTTTGATGGTGCCCTCATACTGCGTAACCAGCGCCTCCTGGGTGGCGTACTGCTGCTCTGGAATCGCCTGCTGATTCAGCAGCACCTTGTACCGGTCCAGATCGACGTGCGCATTCTTGAGCAGCGCCTGGTCGTGGACCAGTTGTCCCTGCGCCTGATCGAGCTGCACCTGGTAAGGCCGCGGGTCGATTTCCTCCAGCAGGTCCCCCTTCTTGACGATCTGGCCTTCTTTGAACAGAACCCTCATCAGTTCCCCGTCTACCCGGCTCCTCACCAGATCCGTGTAAACCGGAGTCACCGCTCCCAGCGCCGTGTAGATCACGCCGATGTTGCCTTTCTTCGCCCGCGCCGCGACCACCAGCACCGTCCCGCCCTTCCCCTTGCCTTTGCCGCTGGTCGGCGCGGGCGTTTGGGTGGCCTGATAAGCCTTGAACTTCGGCCACAGAAAATAGGCGGCCACGCCCAGCGCCAGCAGGACGATCAGCCAAATCCACCGCCCCCGCGACGAAGGAGGCTGGTGCTCCTCGCGCTCGCGCCGGCTGGGCGCCGTTACCGTTCGAAGCTCCGTTGGAGTCGGTTGACCCATAGTTTCCCTTCCTTTGAAAGACGCCATTCGGGACAGTGAAGGTTTCCACCGGAGGAGAGATAACTCCTATGCTATTCGGCGGATAGCGCCCGTCCTCACAAGACACATGGAAAATACATACTATCACGGGCCTTAACGGACCATAAGTGTCAAAAAATGCCGTTCCATGATGCCTTAAATGACCATAATCGCTACACTGTAATGCATGCGCTACTGCCTGGTTTCCTTGTGCATCACCTCTCTGTTCGCCGCCGATTCACCGTGGGAAGCGAAGTTCCGCGCCATTCCCAGCCCGCAGAATCAGCGCGACTATATGCAGCGCCTCGCCGCGCGCCCTCACCACGTGGGGTCTCCCTACGATAAAGACAATGCCGAGTGGATTCTCGCCAAGATGAAGAGCTGGGGACTCGACGCCAAAATCGAGAACTTCGACGTCCTGTTTCCGACGCCGAAGGAGCGCCTGGTCGAACTGGTGGAGCCCACCAAATTTACGGCGAAACTTCAGGAGCCGCCGGTGGCGGTCGACCCCACTTCGAATCAGCAGAGCGAGCAGCTTCCGATCTACCACGCCTACTCGATCGACGGCGAAGCCACCGCGCCGCTGGTTTACGTGAACTACGGCATCCCGGCCGATTACGAACAACTGGCGCGGATGGGGATTTCGGTCAATGGAGCGATCGTGATCGCCCGCTACGGCGCGTCCTGGAGAGGCATTAAGCCGAAGGTCGCGGCGGAGCATGGCGCGCTGGCCTGCCTCATTTATTCCGACCCTCGCGACGACGGCTACTATCAGAACGACGTTTTCCCCGACGGCCCGGATCGTCCGCGCGACGGCGCGCAACGCGGGAGCGTGATGGACATGCCGCTTTATCCCGGCGATCCTCTGACGCCTGGCTACGGCTCGACTCCGGACGCCAAGCGGCTGCCCATCAGCGAGGCCAAGACGCTCACCAAAATTCCCGTGCTGCCGATTTCCTACGGCGACGCCCAGCCGCTGCTCGCGGCATTAAAAGGGCCGGTTGTGCCCGATTCATGGAAAGGCGCGCTGCCGATCACCTATCACGTCGGGCCGGGACCGGCTAAAGTTCACATGCGCTTGAAATTCAACTGGGATACCAAGCGTTTGTACGACGTGATCGTGCGCATCCCGGGCTCCGAATATCCCGACGAGTGGATCGTGCGCGGCAACCATCACGACGCATGGGTGAACGGCGCCGACGATCCTCTTTCGGGCGCGGTCGCTGAAATGGAGGAGATGCGCGGATTTTCGGAATTGCTCAAGCAAGGCTGGAAGCCCAAGCGGACCATCATTTATTGCTTCTGGGACGGCGAAGAAGAAGGGCTGCTCGGGTCGACCGAGTGGGCCGAGACCCACGCCGCCGATCTGGAGAAGCACGCCGTTGTGTATATCAACTCGGACACCAACGGGCGCGGATTTCTGGGCGTCGAGGGCTCCCATACGCTGGAAAATTTCATGAACGGCGTGATGAAAGACGTCGAGGACCCGGAAACGAAACTGACCGTGTGGAAGCGCCGGCAGCTCGCCGAGATTTCGTTCGTTCCCCCGGATCGCAAGAGCGAGCTGCGCTCGCGTCCCGACCTGCGCATCGGCGCGCTCGGCTCCGGCTCCGACTACAGCGCGTTTATCGATCATCTCGGCGTCGCGTCGATCAATCTCGGGTACGGTGGCGAAGGCGGCGGAGGGGGCGTCTATCATTCCATTTACGACGATTTCTACTGGTTCACGCATTTCGCGGACACAGAGTTCGCTTACGGCCGCCTGCTGTCTGAAACCGCTGGAACCGCGGTGATCCGCCTGGCCGACGCCGTGTTGCTCCCGTTCCAGTTCGGCGATTTCTCGGACACGGTGCGCACTTATATCGATGAGCTGAAGAAGCTCGACGCCGGTCAGCGGGCGGAAATCATCGAACGCAATCTCGAAATCGACGAGGGCGCCTTCACCGCCGCGGCCGACCCTAAAATACAGTTTGTTCCGCCGCCGAAGGACCCGGTGCCGCCGCATCTGAACTTCGCGCCGCTTGAAAACGGCCTCGACGCCTTGACCCGCAGCGCACAGAAATACGACGCGGCGCGCCAGAAGGCGACGCCATCAAACGTGCAAGCCGTCAATGCGAAATTGATCGAGAGTGAACGCCGCTTGACGGATGCCGCCGGCCTTCCCGGTCGTCCCTGGTTTCGTCACATGATCTACGCGCCGGGATTCTATACCGGCTACGGCGTGAAAACGATTCCCGGGGTTCGCGAGGCGATCGAGCAAAAGCGCTGGCAGGAAGCCGACGAACAGATCCAGCGCGCCGGCACGATCCTGACAAGGGAAGCCGACCTTCTCGACGAAGCCACCGCCGCACTGGGCAAGTAGGGCGGACCCCCTGGTCCGCGGCCGACGCCCGCGTCGGCCCCCGCTCTTCAGTGCGAAGGCTG
>JBEKOZ010000472.1:0-4541 GCA_049521275.1 Bryobacteraceae bacterium
GGGACGTCGTGGCCCAGGCGATATTCGACGACCAGGTCGCCGTTGGCGCTATCAAAGTCGATGGAGGCTTCACCGGCCTGGGCGTGCGGCAGGAGGTCGCGGCTCAGGTTGGTCCAGAATTTGTCGTATCCCTTCCAGTTAATCCAGTCGGCGGCCCAGCGGGCCTTGGCGTCAGAGGCGAAGACGGCGGAGCGGCCCAGGCCGTATTGCCAGCGCGAGAGAAGCGGGTCCTTCTTATCGATCGAGAGGATGGTTTCGGCGGTGGGCTTGGCGATGAATTTCACGTAGCCTTTGAGAGCCGGCGCGGTTTCAATGCCGGTGCCTTCTAAAATCTCGGCGTGCTGCGAGACTTCAGCGGTCAGAGGTTTTTCGATGGCGGTAGAACCGGTGTGCTCCATCACGTCTTTGAGCAGGATCTGTTCGAGGCCGGCGGGCTCGTTGAGGAAGTACGATTTTCCGCCGGCGAATTGCGCGACTTTTTCGAGATAAGCGCGGTTGACGTCCTGGCCGAGGCCGACGGTGGAAATGGTGACCTTCTTGAGCAAGGCTTCGCGGGAGAGATCGAGGCTGTCGCCTTCTTCAGAGATTCCGTCGGTGAGCAGCACGATGTGTTTGAAGGTCGCGTTGGCGGCAATGATGCGGCGGAAGGCTTCGTTGAGAGCGGGCGAGATTTGCGTGCCTCCGTCGGGGGTGATGCCGGAGATGAGGCGCTTGATGAGCGTGCGGTCCTCGGCGCGGCGCAGAGGGACGGCCCATTGGAAGGAGTTATCGAAGATCAGCACACCGACCAGATCGATGGGGCGGAGATTGTCGACCACGCCGATGGCGGCGAGGCGCGCGAGCTCGATTTTACGGCCCTCCATGGAAGATGATTTGTCGATGATGAGGACGACCGCGGTGCCTTCAGGAGAACGCGGCGGGGCGAGCTTGGCGGGGAGCGCGCGGTCGAGGGCGTCCTCCACTTTCTTGCCTTCGGTGTAGACGTTGCGTTCGCCGCCGATGATCAGCAATCCCCCGCCCTGCTTGACGAATTTCTCGAGTTCGTCTTTGCGGCCGGGAAGGATGGCTTCGAGATCCCAATTGTTGAAGATGATGAGCTGATAGGGCGTGAGGTCGCCGCTCGAGAAGTCGTTGACACGGTCGATATCGAACTGGGCGGCGGCGAGCGTGGCGGAGAGATGCGAATCGACGGCGCCGGCGTCCTGCGAAACGTAGAGGATTTTCGGGCGTTTCAGGGTGACGGCCTGATCGTAGCGAACTTCGCCGTCGCCTGGGTTACCAGATGAGCTGCCGGCGCTGCGGATGGCGATCGAGAGGTCGAGGGCGCCGGGAGTATACAAGGAAGCGTGGAGGCGAACGGGATTCTCGCCGGCGTTCAAGGACACGTTGGTTTTGCCGAGCGAGTGGCCTTCCGCCGCCATTTCCACTTCGGCGGTTTCGGCTTTGGGCGCGGAGACGACCAGATCGATGGGAAATTGTTCGCCGGTAAAAGCGAGCGACGGGAGCGAAATCGATTCCAGGCGTAGCGCGGGCTTGGCGCGGCCTTTGAGGGCGAAGGTGTCGATGGCGATACCGAGTTGTTGGGCCTGCCAGGCGGCTCGCGCGATGCTGCCTTTATTCTCCATGCCGTCGGAGATGAGAGCGACGCGCGGGACCAGACCGGCGGGAAGGCTCGCGACGGCTTCGCGAATGGCGGCCTCGAGATCGGTTGCACGGCCGGATTCGCCGGCGGTTAAGCGGAGCTTAAAGGGCTTTCCTTCGGTGGCGTCGAGAGTGCGCGTGGATCTCGCGAAGGGGATGATGCGGACCCAGTGGCGGCCTTTTTCGTTGTTGATGGCGGCGGCCAGTTGCGATGCCCGGTCGAGGTCGGCGGGAGAGACGCTGGCGGAGGTGTCGACCAGGACGGCGAGCGCGACTTTGGTTTCGGTGGTCGCCAGATGAGGCTCGGCTAAGGCTAGCAGGACTGCGACGAAGGAGAGAGCCTTTAGAACGAGCGCGAGGTGGCGCTGGGTGCGGCGCCATTCGAAGACGGCCCAAGCTACGGGGAGCCAGGCTAGGGCCAGGACCCAATCGCGGTCGAAGGTCATGAGGAAAACCTTTCCCTGAAAAGCTTCATGAGGCTTTTCTCCACATTGAGGTCATGGCGGATTTTGCGGCTCTCAGGCGGTAGGCGCGGCTGCGGCCGAACAGGAGCCAGTCGAGCAGCAGGCCTAGCGCGCCCAGGACTGCGAACCAGGGCCAGATGTCCGTCGTCGAAACGGGGTTGCCGGTCGGTCGCGGGATTCCTTTATGAACGGTCGAGGGGGGACGCCAGAGGGATTCGGCTACGTCCGGAAGCGTGAGCGAATAGTCCAGCTCGCGGTCGCCGGTGAGGACTCTCACCGTGCCGGGCGCGCCGGAGAAAAAACGGAGCACGTTATCTTCGATGGTGAAGGGCAGTGGGCGGTTGTCCTCGGTGATGACGCGCACTGCGGAGGGATCGGTGCCGCGGTCGACCGGCACGGTTACCGTGCCGACGGTTCCGGCCTGCACTTCGCGACTGCGGAAGACGTCGGGGGCCATCCATCGCAGGGTGTTGGCGATCAGCAGGGGCGTGGCCAGCTCGTATTTCATCGAGGATTTTACGGGGTGGAAGCCGAGGACCACGATTTTCGGGGAGCCGGGGCGGGCGACAATTAACGGGCCCTCCGTCGACTCGGCGACGGGGATATCGCCGGCGGCCGCGTTGAAAATTTCGGCGGAGGCCAACAATACGTCTTTAGTTCTCAGGCCCGCACCGAGGGGCGTGTCCGTGCGCCAGGAATCGAGCTTGACCCCGGTCCTGGTGCCCTTGACGGGGATGGGCGATCCGGCGGCGGGGGGCTCAATCCAGATGGAGCTGACATTGGGACGCTGCCGGGGTGCGAAGCGGTCCAGGATGACGATGTCGGCTTTCACCTGCGGGTCGTATTTCGCGGGTGATTCAAAATTGGCGTCGACCTGGTTGGACGAGATGAGCGGCTTCAGCAGCGCGGGTTCGTTAGAGTAAACGACTACGCGCAGAGGTTTTTCGGATGGAAGCTCGACGACGGCGCGGTCATCCTGCGGGAACGCGTCGCGCGAATTGAGACGGGCTTCGAGGTATCCGGCGGCATGCGTGCGATAGGCGAAGGTGGCTTGCTGCTCCTCACCGGGCTTCAGGGAAAAACTTTTCGAGCCGACGGGCGCGCCGCCGAATTGCAATTCTAAGCCGACGTCGCGCGGCTTCAATCCATAGTTGCGGAGAGAAACGAAGATGTCCCAGGTATCGGCGACGGTGGTCGAGCGGCGCAGGCCGATTTTGCGCAGGCCGACATTTTCGAGCGCGCCGTTGACTTGGAGGACGCGGAGATTCGCGGGGACGGCGGCGAAAGAAGACTCGTCTTCGGGAACCCGGGCAGCGCCGGCGAAGACGATCTCGCCTGCGCGCTGAGCTTGCAGTTTTTGGGCTCGCTGCGCGAATTCGAGAGCTTGCGGAAGATTCAAGGCGGATGCGCCGGGCTGAGACTGGCGGATGGCGTCGTTGAGGATCTGGCGATCGGACTCGAAGGCCGTGACGGGAGTGGCGAGAGCATCGGCGCGAACGAGCATGACGCGGTCGCGCGAGGGGAGCGCTTTCACGTAGGCGAGGGCGGCGGCGCGGGCCTCGTCGATGAGGGTGGTTCGCCCGTTTGCTTCGCGGGCTCCCATCCAGGCAGAGGTATCGAGAACGAGCACGTGGTCGCGGCCGGAATCAGGGGAACCGAGACGGGGTCCGGCGAGCGCGATCAGCAGGAAGAGCAAGCTCAGCAATTGAAGCAGCAGGCTCCAGGGCTGCTGGATGCGCTTGCGGTGCTTCATTTCGGTGCGCGAATCGGCGGGGGTCCAGAAGCGCAGCGTCGCGACGATCTGGCGGCGCTTGGAACGGTCCAGCAGATAGAGGGCGACCACGCCGGCGGAGACGGCTCCGGCCAGTCCGAGCAGTTCGCCGAGGCTGAGGTTGAGGAAATTCACTCGATCGCTCCGCTGCGCACCAGCGGTCCAAAAAGGGCTTCTTCTACTGGGACGCTGGTGGGTATCCCGACGTAACGTCCTCGATTGCGCAAAGCGACATGGCGGAGGTGCTGGGCGTACTCGTCGAATGCCGCGGTGTACTGGGCGCGGGCGCTGGAATCGAAGGCGAGCTCGACGTGCTGGCCGGTTTCCGCGTCTTCGAGGTCGAGCTCGCCATCCCAGGGCGGTTCGCGATCCTCGTCGGCCCAGACCTGGGTGAGAATCAGCTCATGGCCGAAATCGCTGAGATATTGCAGCGGTTTTTCGCAATCGGCGTCGTCGAGAAAATCCGAGATGACGATGACCAGGCCGCGCTGCGGGAACTTGGAGATGAAATCGCGTGCCGCGCCGAAGAAATTGGTCGCACCGCCGATTTTCAGATTGGTCAGAAACGTCGCGGCCTGCTGGAAGCGGTGACGGCCGCCGCTGGCCAGAAAGGCGTCGCCGAGCTGGTCCGAAAACGGCTGGAGGCAGATGGAATCGAGCCGCAC
>JBEKOZ010000473.1:0-4860 GCA_049521275.1 Bryobacteraceae bacterium
AATCGAAATTTTACGATCGAATACGAGTCCACCATCCCGCTGCACCTGGGCATGGGCGGATCAAGCGCGATCATCATCGCGGCGCTGCGCGCGCTGTGCCAATACTATTCGGTGGAGATTTCTCCAGCCGTGCAGGCCAAGCTGGCGCTCGAAACGGAGACCGAGGAACTGGGCGTCCCCGCCGGGCCCCAGGATCGCGTGATTCAGGTTTATGAAGGACTGGTGTACATGGATTTCGCCAGGCAGTGGATGGAGACGCGTGGTTATGGCGAGTACGAACGACTGGAGCCCTCCCTGCTGCCGAATGTTTACCTGGCGTATCGAACCAGTTTGAGCGAAGGCACGGAGGTATTTCACACCAACGTACGGGAGCGATGGAATGCCGGCGATCCGGCCGTCCGCGGCGCGATGGAGGAGTGGGCGAGTTATGCGGCGCGCGGGCGCCAGGCGCTTCTGGAGGGCGATGTGGCGGCTCTGGGAAAACTGATCGACGCCAATTTCGATTTACGCGCCAAGATCTACAACATCAGCCAAGGCAATCTGGAAATGATTCAGACGGCCCGTTCGGTGGGAGCGACGTCGAATTTCTCAGGCTCGGGCGGTGCCGTCACGGGAATCTTTACGGACGAACGCATGTTCGCCAGGCTGGAAGAATCTTACGCCCCATTGGGAATCAAGGTAATCCGGCCTAAGGTCAATCCCTGATCGAAAAACGAGCGGTACTGGGCCATCATGGAACGAGGCACCATGATTTTCGGCAGACATCGAAGGCACAGTCACATCCCCGGCGGATTCTTTCACCTGGAGGAAGAAGGCACGAAAACGCGCGTTTTCGGTTACGGTCATGGCGATTCCATCAAGCTGAAGGACGAGTATGGAAACGTATGGCAGGGGTCGGCTACCAGGAGTGACGATAACTCGGTGGTGTACCGCTTTCGCGATGGCAAAGGACGAACGCTCTCGGGAGTGTCGGACAACGTAACCGTGACACTCCGTGACGGGCAAGGGAGAACCTGGAAGGGTTTTATCGATTAGAGCGGGGTTTGATCCGGTTCTACCCAATGCGCGCGCGCCTCGGGCGACTCCAGCAGGGCGGCTGAATAGTAACGCCGCAACAGGTTCTTATCAAGAAGTTCGGGATGCTCGCAAAGCATGGCATCGAAGTCCCGCGAGTTTTCTAACGCCACAGCCACGAGACGAATCCAGGCGAGCGTAATGGTCTGATGATATTTTTCAGCCCCGTTTCTGGCGGCGGCGTAGCGGAGGATGGCCGGACCCAGACGTTCCCGAGTCCCCGCTTCGCCGAATCGGCGCAAATAGAGATAGGTCACTCTCAAGTGGTCGCGATGATGGAAGGGTTCGAGGGAAGTGTCTTCGAAGGCGTGCAGGAATTCCGCATCCGTCATGCCTGGAATCATCCTCCGCCCGCGATCTCGAGGACAATCTGCCACAGCAGCTCGACGCCATCCTCGAGATTCTTGGGCGAGATTCGTTCGTCATTCCCGTGGACGCGCGTATCGTCGCCGTCGCGAACAAACACCGGCACGCCGTAAACCGGCATTCCGTGGGCACGCAGAAAACTTCCGTCGGTGGAGCCGGGAGTCATATAGGGAACGATCGTGTCGCGCGGATAAGTGCGGCCGATGGCGCGGCCCATGGCCAGAAACAACGGGGTCTGCATCGAGCTCGGATCGGTCGCGGGGACCTGTGGGCCGGGCGCGAGGGCGACGTCGACAGCGGGGTCGTTGACGGTCTGGCGGAAGCGCGCCAGCACGTCCTCTTTGGTCTCGTTCGGCAGCCGGCGCACGTCAACCTGGGCCTGCGCCGTACTCGGAATGATGTTGTTCTTGGTCCCCGCGGTCAGCATCGTGGTGGTGTGAGTGGTTTGCAGGATCGCGTCGATCTCTGGATCCTTCGCGCGGATCTGATTGGCGGCGGCTTGCTGAATGGCCAGATTGGGGTTATCGAGGCTTCTGATCAGCGGCGCCAGCCAGGAATACTCCGCGGTCTTCGAAATGTCGCGCAAATAACGGCGCGTGGTGGTGTTCAGCTTCACCGGCTGATCGGCTTCGGAAAGCTTCTGCAACGCGCGGGTCAGATGGGCGATCGCGTTGTCGGCGCGCGGCATGGATGAATCGCCGGCGGTGCCTTTGGCGGTAAGGATCAGCCGGGTCGGAATTTTCTCGGTGGTCTGGACCTCGAAGATTTTCGGGCCGTCCTTCGTTTCAAGAATGGAGCCGCCCTCGTTCAACGCGAACTCGGCATCGATCTTCGGATACTGGTGCTGTATCATCCATTGGATGCCGGAGGAGTTGACCTCGGCGTCTTCCTCCGATAACAGGATCACATCGCGGCCGAGCTTTATATTGCGGCGCTTGATTTCCACCAGCACCGCGATCTCCGCGGCGAGCAGCGATTTGTCGTCCTCGGTGCCGCGGCCATAAATGTATCCGTTGCGAGTCTCGCCGCTGAAGGGGTCCGCCGTCCACTGCGATTTTTCCACCGGCACGACGTCGCTGTGCGCCATCAACAACAGCGGCCGCCCGTGGCCCGAACCTTTGAGGCGGGCAACGAAGTTCTGCCGCTTCGGATCGCTGCCCATCAACTCGCAGGGGATGCCGTGCGAATCCGCCACCTGCTTGAGGTATTGTGCCACCACGGTTTCATTTCCGGGCGGATTTGAAGAATCGATCTTCACCAGATCGATCAGATACTGCCGCGTTCGATCCGGAAGAGACCGGTTATCGTCGGCGACGGCCACCCCTAATATGGCTGCGAGTAATATGGCCGCGAGACAGAACCAGGCGCAACAACGCCGCATTGAATGAAATGTTAGCACGTGCGTCCGTATAGAATGGTTCCCATGTACAGATTCATAGCCCTGTCGGCGGCGATCACGATTGCTCTATCCGCGGCCGATCCGGCTAAAGACCAGTGGCCGCAATTCCGGGGTCCCGGATCGACCGGCGTGGCCGACGATCCGGCTTTGCCGGACAAATGGTCGCAGACGGAAAACATCGCCTGGAAGAC
This sequence comes from Bryobacteraceae bacterium, assembly GCA_049521275.1. Lineage (GTDB taxonomy): Bacteria > Acidobacteriota > Terriglobia > Bryobacterales > Bryobacteraceae > Palsa-187. The sequence goes on from JBEKOZ010000473.1 coordinate 3,031, forward strand.
CCCCATCCCCGGCGTCGGATGGTCTTCTCCTATTATATGGGGCGATCGGATTTTCGTAACCACCGTGATCAGTAGCGCGGACGTGGAGAAGCCGAAAAAAGGCTTGTACTTCGGGGGCGAGCGCAAGGCTCCCACGGCCGAACATCGCTGGATGGTCTACGCGGTCGATTTCGCGACCGGGAAAATTGTGTGGGAACGCGAAGCCAAGCGCGGTGTTCCTGCCTCGTCGCACCATCTCAAGAATACCTATGCTTCGGAAACTCCGGTGACCGACGGCGAGCGTGTCTACGCCTACTTCGGCAACGTCGGCCTCTTTTGCTACGATTTTTCGGGCAAGCTGCTGTGGTCTCACGACGCGAAACCAGTCGCCACCCGATATGGCTGGGGTACGGCGGCATCGCCGGTGCTCGACCAAGGCCGGCTGTATCTGATTCACGACAACGACGAGCATTCGTATCTGGAAGCGCTCGACGCGAAAACCGGCAACGTGATCTGGAGCGTGGACCGCGATGAGAAAACCAATTGGGCCACGCCGTACATCTGGGCGCACGACGGCAAAAAGGAGATCGTGACGCCGGGCACCGGCCGCGTGCGATCCTACGATCTCGACGGAAAACTGCTGTGGGAGTTCGGAGGCATGTCCTCGATTTCGATCCCCACTCCTTTTTCGAGCCACGGACTTTTGTTCATCTCCTCCGGCTATGTGATGGATGCCGTGCGGCCGGTCTACGCCGTGAAACCCGGCGCGCATGGCGACCTGACCCTCGCCCCCGGCGAAACCAGCAATGCGGGCATCGCCTGGTATCAGCCGCAGGCCGGTCCCTATAATCCTTCGCCGCTGGTCTATGGCGATTATTACTACACCCTCCTCGATCAAGGATTTCTCACCTGTCACGACGCCGCCACCGGCAAGCTGATCTACAGCAAGCAGCGGCTCGACCGGGAGGCGAGCGCATTCACCGCATCGCCCTGGGCGGCCAACGGGAAACTGTTTCTGTTGAGCGAGGACGGCGATACCTTCGTCGTCCAGGCGGGGCCGGAATACAAGCTCATCGGGAAAAATTCACTCGACGAGATGTGTATGGCGACCCCGGGAATCGCGCACGGAAGCCTGATCCTCCGCACGGCCTCGAATCTCTACCGGATCGCGAGGCAAAATTAGAAGTTGAACCAATTGCTCCAGTTGCTCCAATTGCCCCAGTTGTTCCAGTTCGGCCAGTTGTACCAGTTCAGCCAGGAGGCGAGCTCGGTCTGCGCATAAGGCAGTTTGACGGCTTCTTGTCCGCCCAGGGTCTGCGCCTCGGCGACGCGCTTGTTCATCTCGGCGCGAACGGCGGCCACGCGATCGGGGATCGTCGACGGAGCCGATGGAATCGCGGCATGCGCCTGCGTTCCAAACAATCCGCCGGCCAGGAAGAGCGAGCAAACTGCCTTGCGCGCCGTCCCGGTCATTCCAAACTTCTTGTCGTCAGTTACGTTTTTCATTGTTCGCCAGGTCGACTAGAAATTGAACCAGTTGCTCCAGTTGCGCCAGTTGCCCCAATTGTTCCAGTTGGGCCAGTTGTACCAGTTCAGCCACGAAGCCAGTTCGGTCTGCGCATAAGGCAGCTTGGCGGCTTCTTGTCCGCTCAGGGTCTGCGCTTCGGCGACGCGCTTGTTCATCTCGGCGCGAACGGCGGCCACGCGATCGGGGATCGTCGACGGAGCGGATGGAATCGCGGCATGCGCCTGCGTTCCAAACAATCCGCCGGCCAGGAAGAGCGAGCAAACTGCCTTGCGCGCCGTCCCGGTCATTCCAAACTTCTTGTCGTCAGTTACGTTTTTCATTGT
>JBEKOZ010000474.1:0-4513 GCA_049521275.1 Bryobacteraceae bacterium
CCGTATGCGGTTGTTGCGGGTTCATGGAATCAGGATACCGTCATTCGGCGGATTCAATGCACACCGAGTGCATGCAAAATGAACGCGTAGTCGAACGCCGTTTCTTTAATGAACTCGTACCGTCCTGAGGACCCGAAGTGGCCGCTGCCCATGTTCGTTTTCAGCAGCAACAGATGATTGTCCGTCTTCATCGAACGAAGCTTCGCCGTCCATTTCGCCGGCTCCCAATAAGCTACGCGAGGATCGTTTAATCCCGCCGTCACCAGCATCGCCGGATACGCCTTCGCGCCGACGTTCTCATAGGGCGCATAGGACTGGATGCAGTCGTAATACTGCTTCTCGTTCGGATTGCCCCACTCTTCGTATTCGCCCACCGTCAGCGGCAGAGTTTCATCCAGCATCGAATTCAACGCGTCGACGAACGGCACCTTCGCCACCACCACCGCGAATAACTCCGGCCGCATGTTGCATACCGCGCCCATCAGCAACCCGCCCGCGCTTCCGCCCATGATCGCGAGCCGCTCCGGCGACGAGTATTGTTCCGCGATCAGGTGTTCGGCGCACGCGATGAAATCCGTGAACGAATTTTTCTTCTTGAGAAGGCGCCCCTCTTCGTGCCACGGCTTGCCCAGATCCGCGCCGCCGCGAATGTGGGCGATCGCATAAACGAATCCACGGTCGAGCAGGCTCAGCCGGTCGGAGCTGAACGTCGGGTCCATGCTGATGCCGTACGCGCCGTAACCATAAAGCAGCATGGGTGCCTTGCCGTTTCGTTCCAGGCCCTTCTTGTAAACCAGCGATAGCGGGACTTTCACGCCGTCCGGCGCTGTCGCGTAAATGCGCTCCGACTCGTAGTTCGCCGCATCGTAGCCGCTCGGGATTTGCTGCTGTTTTTTGAGATCCCGCTCGCGCGCGTCCATATGGTAGTCGAACACCGAGTGGGGGGTGACCAGCGAAGAATAGTTGAACCGCAGCAGCTTGGTGTCGTACTCCGCATTTGCGCCGAGGCCCGCGGTATAGACCGGCTCCGTAAACGCGACGTAATGCGCGCTTCCCGTCGTGAAATTCAAAATGCGAATCTTCACCAGGCCGCGATCGCGCTCCTCTGTTACCAGCTCGTCCTTAAACGCCGTCACACTCTCGATCGTTGCCTCGGGCCGCGCGGCCATCACCTCTATCCAATTCGTGCGCGATGGATTTTTCACCGGAGCTTCCATTAGCCGGAATGTCTTGGCTCCGTCGTTGGTGCGAATGAACCAGGAATCGGCGTGATGAGTGACGTCGTACTCGGTCTCCGGAACACGCGGCAGCAGGATCGCGAATTCGCCTTCGGGCCGGTCCGCGTTGACATAGCGAACCTCGGAAGTCAGGGAACTGCCGATCTGAATCAGGATGTAAGCGCGGCTCCTCGTCTTTTCGAGCGTGACCGTGAATCGCTCGTCGGCCTCATGGCAGACCAGCACATCCTCCGCGACGCCTAGCGCATGGCGGAATACTTTATAGGGACGTTTCGCCGCGTCCAGCACGGTGTAGAAAAACGTCGCGTTGTCGTTGCCCCATTCGAGCGAATAATACGTATTCGGAATCGCATCGGAGAGCAACTCGCCCGTGGCCAGATCCTTCACATGAATCGTGTACGCCTCGTCGCCTTCGAAATCCACAGAGTAGGCCAGCAGCTTGTGATTCGGGCTCGCCGCGAAATTGCCGACACGGAAATACTTCTTCCCTTCCGCCATCGCGTTGCCGTCGAGCAAAATCTCCTCCTGCGCGTCTCCATGAGACCCGCGCTTGCGGCAATAAATCGCGTACTGCTTCCCTTCCTCGGTGCGCGTGTAATAAAAATAGTCGTCGCGTTTGGTGGGTACGCTGAGGTCGGTCTGTTGGATGCGGCCCAGAATCTCCGTGTAAAGCTTCGTTTGAAGCGTCTCGGTGTGCCTCATCTCTGCCTTGGTGTACTCATTTTCAGCTTCCAAATACTTGATCGTGTCCGGATCGTTGCGGTCGCGAAGCCAGAAATAGTTGTCGACGCGTGTCTCGCCGAGCGTGGTCGACGCCCTGGGCACGATCTTGGCTACCGGAGGCAGAACGGCCTCGTCAGCGGAAACAATGAGGGTCATGATGAAGAAGCAATGAAAGAGAGCCTGCACTTCTATTCTAGCCGTCGCTACAATGGAAACTCACCATGTCCCGGCAGTTTGATCTCACACCGCGCCCGGTCGCGTGCGTGGATACGGCGTTGCGGCGGATCGTGACGCCGCTTCCGGTGCCCGAATCTCTGCCGATCCTCGAAAGCCTGCATCGCCACGAGCCTGTCTCCATGCAGGGACAGCCGCCGATCGTGTGGGATCGCGCCGAAGGGTTTCAGGTTTTCGACGCCTGGGGCAATCGTTGGATCGATTGGTCCAGCGGCGTTCTGGTCGCGAACGGGGGGCATGGGCGCCGCGAAATAATAGATGCGATTGTAGCGCAGGCCTCCTCCGGGCTGCTGCACAATTACTGTTTTCCCAGCGTGATTCGCGCGAAAACGGTGGAGAAACTTGCGTCTCTTCTGCCTTTATCGCTCGATCGCGTGTTCCTGCTCACCACCGGATCGGAAACCGTGGAATGCGCCATCAAGCTGTGCCGCACGCACGGCGTGCTGATGGGCGGGCGCGCCAAGCACGTCATCGTGTCCTTCGACAAGTCATTTCACGGGCGGACTCTCGGCGCGCAATTGGCGGGCGGCATTCCGTCGCTGAAGGAGTGGATCGTTAGTCCGGACCGCGGATTCGCGCAGGTCCCTTTCCCCGATGGATTCCGCACACCAGACACGTCGTTCGACTTTTTCATGAAGACTCTGGCGGACATCGGCGTCGACGCGCAAAATGTCTGCGGCGTGATCCTCGAAACCTATCAGGGCGGCAGCGCCGCGTTCGCTCCGCGCGAATATATGCAGGCGCTGCGTAAATGGACCACCGCGCACAATGTTCTTCTGGTGTGCGACGAAGTTCAGGCGGGCTTCGGACGCACCGGCGCGATGTGGGGATTCGAACATTATGGAATCGTCCCGGATCTGGCGCTGTTTGGAAAAGGGATCAGCAGCTCGCTCCCTCTGGCCGCGGTTGCGGGGCGCGCGGGCGTGATGAATCTGCAACCGCCCGGCAGCATGACGTCGACGCACACCGGCAATCCCATCGCCTGCGCGGCCGCCATCGCGTCGATGGATCTGATCGTCAAGGAAGGCCTGGTCGAGAACGCAAGGCGATTGGGCGAATTCCTGCATGCCCGGTTGCGAAGGATGAAGCTGCGCCATTCGCAGATCGGCGATGTCGCGGGAAAGGGCCTGGTTGCAGGCCTCGCGATGGTTCGGCCGGGCACCAGGGAGCCCGATGCCGACGCTGCGCTCGATCTGATCTGGCGCGCGATTCAGAAGGGTGTGCTGATGTTCGGACCCGTCGGATTCGGCGGAGCAACCGTAAAAATCTGCCCGCCTCTCTCGATCACCGAAGCGGCTCTCGAAGAAAGCCTCGATGCATTTGAAGAGGCCGCGGCGGAAACCCTCGCCGCGAGCGAGGCTGCTTGAAAATGGACGCCGTCGTCGTTGGCGGCGGAATGATCACCCACGATCAACTGTTGCCCTCGTTGTTCCAACTGAGGCGTCTTGGACGCATCGGGAATATTCGCGTGTGCGCGCGAAATTCCGCGACTCTCGAAAAGCTGGCCGCGTCGGAGCGTATCCGCGCGGCGTTTCCCGGCCAGACTTTCGAGCCGGTGACCGAACCCTTTGAACAGGTTATGAACTCGATGGCCCCCAGGCAACTCGCCGTCGTTGCCGTGCCCGATCCTTTACATCGTGATATCATTCTCGCGGCGTTGAAGGCCGATCTTCACGTATGCGCCGTGAAGCCTCTGGTGATGACGGTAGCTGATTCCGTCGCAATCGAGGACGAAGCAAGGAAGCGCAACCTCTTAGTCGGCGTCGATTATCATAAGCGTTTCGACGATCGCAGTCTGATCACCCGCCGTGCGTATCGTGCCGGAAAATTCGGCGAATTCCGCCTTGGCAACGCGTGCCTGCATGAGAAGTGGAACTACCGGCACTCGAATTTTCAAAACTGGTGCACCTGCGAAAATTCCGATGCCTTCTGTTACATCGGGTGCCATTATGTAGACCTCGTGCAGTTCATCACCGGCCTGGAACCCGTCGCCGTCAGTGTTTATGGACTGCGCGATCGCTATCCCAACGGGAACGAAGGTTTCCTATGGACCGATGCGCGCGTGCGCTGGTCCAACGGCGCCTGCCTCAACGTGCAGAATGGCCTCGGCTATCCCGAGGAAGGCCCCGGATCGAACATGCAGGGCCTGACTATGTGGTGTTCGGGCGCTGATGGGGGCGCGATGATCCGCCACTCCGATCAGTATCGAGGCATCGAGTATTCATTTCTCGGTGGCCCTTACAGTGAGCCGAGCTCGGACTATTTTCAGTATGTTCCGGCGGGCGGTGAGGGGCTCGTCCCCGTCGGCTATGGCTACC
>JBEKOZ010000475.1:0-4506 GCA_049521275.1 Bryobacteraceae bacterium
AGCTCGGACGCAAGGATCCCTTCCGGTTGGATCACTTTTCCGTCCGTCCCGGGACCCAGCACCAGGTCCGTGATCGCATAATTCAGGACAGCCCGTTTCAGTTGCGCCGCGTTCAGCGAATTGATGAGCGCAAAGCCCTTGTCGTTCTCGCGGCCGAGGGGTCGAATGGTCTGGCCGTTCAGAGTGTACTTCGCCGGCTGGGCGGCCGGCAGGCTAGGCGTCATCACGCTGTTCGCGCCGACCACTGTGACGTTGATCGCCAGATGATGCCCGCCGAATTGAATCAACCACGCCGCCGTTGCCGAAGGAGTCCCGAGCAGCGCGATGTAGTACTCGTCGAGCCCGAAGCGGATACCGCCCCCGGGCCGCCCGCCGGTCCGCCCGCCCCCGGCATTTTTGAGGAACTCGTCGCCGTTCATGATGTCGGTGACCTTTTGGTAGCCCTCGCGGCTCAGGGCTGCGGCAACCAGCCGCAGCGCCGCCTCGCGTTGCGGAGGCGTCATGTCGCCGAAGCGCAAGCCATTCCGTTGAAAAATCCCGGTGGGAAGGTTGGACCAGCCAGTCCGCTGGGTACTCGTGAAGCCGAACGTGCATTTGGTCCGCTCAGTGGCGGACAGCGTCGCCAGGAACGCGTTTGCCGCCTCGACCACCTTCGCGGTTACCGTTCCTTTCGTCACCGGCGGCGAGCCGGCTCGCTGCTCGAAACCAACGGCAACCGGTAACGCCAGCGTGAGCAAAATGAACGCCGGGCGAAGCGTGGCGGCGGGTAATGCGGTCCATTCGCGTTTGTTCATTGGCATGGGAGTACCTCTCGGCGGTCTACTATATCAGCTCTATCAAACGGATTGAGAAGCGTTCGGCGCGTTTGGAATGAGCTTGTGGATCGAACGTTTCGGATCGTTCCGTCAAAAAAGTAAGCGGTGGCCAACCCGGAAAGTGAATTGGACGCGCGTCGGCGTGGCTGGCCGTCAATCCGCTGTCAATCTCCGCCGTCTTGCTATGATTGCGAATTCACATGAGTTGGCAGAGAGAAGTTGACGAACTCAAGCGCCGCATGGAGCTGGCGCGCGGGATGGGCGGACGCGCGAACGTCGAGCGCCAGCACGCTGCCGGACGTTTGACCGTCCGTGAGCGCGTGGATCAGCTGCTCGACCCGGGCACGTTTCATGAAACCGGGGCCCTCGCCGGACGCGGCACTTACGACGAACAGGGCAACCTCACCTCGTTCATGCCCTCGAACTTCGTCATGGGCACCGGACGCATCGAAGGCCGCCGCGTCGTCGTTGGCGGCGACGACTTCACCGTCCGTGGCGGAGCCGCCGACGCCAGCATCGCCGGCAAACAGGGCTACGCGGAAAAGCTCGCCCTCGGCCTCAAGCTGCCGCTGGTCCGCCTCGTCGACGGAACCGGCGGCGGTGGCAGCGTAAAATCGCTCGAGATCATGGGCTACACCTACGTCCCGGCCAATCCCAGTTGGGACACCGTCGTCGAACTGGTCGGCGAAGTGCCCGTCGTCGCTGCCTGCCTCGGACCCGTCGCCGGACTCGGCGCCGTCCGCGTGGTCACCTCCCATTTCTCCGTCATGGTCCGCGGCGTCAGCCAGCTCTTTATCGCCGGACCTCCCGTCGTCGAGCGCGGCGTGGGCGAAAAAGTCACCAAGGAAGAACTCGGCGGAGCCCAGATTCACGCCCGCGGCAGCGGAGCCGTCGATAACGAAGTCGAAACGGAAGCCGAAGCCTTCGCGCAGGTTCGGCAGTTCCTCTCCTACCTGCCTTCCAACGTGTGGCAGGTACCGCCTCGCGCTGAACACTCCAGTGAGACCTCCGACGACCCTACGCGCCGCGAAGAGGAGCTCCTCTCAGCCATCCCCAAGGAGCGCCGCCGCAGCTACGATGTCCGGCGGATTCTCAACCTCATACTCGACCGCGAATCGTTCTTCGAAATAGGGCGCATGTACGGTCGCCCTCTGGTCGTCGGACTCGCGCGCCTCAACGGCTATCCTGTCGGCGTGATGGCCAACGACCCGAAACAGGGCGGCGGAGCGGTCGACGCCGCGGCCGCCGAGAAGATGATCCGCTTCGTCGACCTTTGTGACACCTTCCATATTCCGGCCGTCAACTTCGTCGACAATCCAGGCTTCCTTATCGGCACCATGTCGGAGAAGGCGGGCACGGCCCGCGTTGGCGCCCGGGCGCTTATGGCCGTTTATCAGGCCACGGTCCCGTGGATTTCCATCATCCTCCGCCGCGTTTACGGAGTCGCCGGCGCCGCACACGGCAACGCGCAGGGACTCAATCTCCGCTACGCATGGCCTTCCGGGGATTGGGGATCGCTGCCGATCGAGGGTGGCGTGCAAGCGGCCTACAAGCGGGAAATCGAGGCCGCTCCCGACCCAGCCGCCCGGAGACGCGAAATCGAAGAGCGGCTGCAACAATCCCGGTCGCCGTTCCGGACCGCGGAGGCGTTCGGCGTCGAGGAGATCATCGATCCCCGCGACACACGGCCGCTACTTTCGGAATGGGTCGAGACCGCCTATTCACTTCTGCCTGCGGAACTCGGACCCAAACGCAGGAAGACGCGCGCGTAGCAGCCATTTTCGCTTGGCGACGATCGGACAGACATAGTCGTCGCCAGCCCATGTCCGGCCGTGCTGTTATCAGCGATCCGTGCGATGCTGAAGGGTAAAACGTTCATGGTGAGAGGCGTGTGGCCATTTCCGAAGCTGACACCTCTGATGGGATTTTGGCAACTGCAGCTGTTCATGCTGGGCATCGCCTTGGCCGTCTCTGGAATGTTCTGGCTGTTGAAGGGAAATACCAACCCGACCCCACAATTTCTCTTCACCTTCATCATCGGGAATTGCACTTGGCTGGCCGTGACATTCTCCACACCGGTCCTCCTAAAACAGCGGTCCCCCTGGGACTTATTCGCATATCTAGCCGTTCTTCTCCCGGTTGCCGCAGTCGCCAGTTCGATGGCATCAGTCGCAAGCCGGATCGTCGCGGGCCGGACCGACCACCTACTCCAGCTTGATTGGTCCGATATCCGGAGTGGCACGTTTTTCTCGCTGGTCGCCGGAGTTGCCATCTTCCTTTCGGGCAAGGCGAAGGGGAGGCTTGAAAGGCGGAATCGCGAATTGGAAAGGCAGTTGACGGTTGGGAAAGTCGAACTGGAGGCTCATGAAGCCGAGTTGAAGGCGGCGCATGAGATTCAGGCGCATCTTTTGCCGCATGAGCTGCCACAGATGCAGCCATTCCAGATTGCGTGCGCGTGGGAGCCTGCCCGGTCAGTGGGAGGCGACTACTTTGACGTGCTTACGCTGGGGCCGGATCGACTGGGGATCTGCATTGCGGACGTGTCGGGCAAAGGGATCACAGCGGCGCTATTAATGGCGAATCTGCAAGCGGCGGTCCGGGCGTTCGCGCCGGCCAGCAGCGGGCCGGGAGCGCTGTGCGGCAAGCTCAACGAAGTGCTGTGCGGAAGCATTGCTCCAGGAAAGTTCGTGACCCTCTTCTATGGGACGATCGACAGGGAGCGGCTGATTCTGCATTTTGAGAACGCTGGGCATTCTTCGCCGATTGTGCTGCGGGGGGACGAGGCGACCTTCCTCACCGAGGGTGGCACGGTACTGGGGCTATTCCCGAAATCCGTTTATGAGGAACGGCAGTTCGCTTTGCGCCCGGGCGATTGTTTGCTGCTCACGACGGACGGCGTGACAGAAGCCGCGAACGAACAAGACGAGGAGTTCGGGAACGGACGCGTAATTGCATCAGCACGCACCGCTCGGAGTCTGGGTGCGCAGGGCATCCGTACGAGGATTCTGGACGACGTGACGCAATTCTGCAACGGCAACTTCAACGACGATGCTTCACTCATAGTGGTGGTGGTGGATTAGGGCCGCGCCGCAACGAGTAACGTGGTCGAGCGAGTTCTCGCATAACAGAGCGCTATGATGTAACGGTGAAGACGGCGATCCTCCTCCTGACTGTGGCCGGCTTGGCTCTTGCCGCCGACAAGCCGGTCGATTTCGATCGCGACGTAAGGCCAATTCTGTCCGACAGCTGTTTCGCGTGTCACGGTCCCGACGACAAACGCCGCATGGCCAACCTGCGCCTGGACATCGAAGAAGGCGTCGTGAAGGTCGCCAACAGCCGCCTGCTGGAGCGCATCGCCGCCGCCGATCCGGCCGCTCGCATGCCTCCGCCAAAATCCGGCCTCACCCTCACCGGCGCGCAGATCGCCATCATTCGCAAATGGGTGGAGCAAGGAGCGCGATGGGAGCGTCACTGGGCCTTTTCTCCGCCGCAGAGGCCCTCCCTTCCCGCAGTCCGCAACCAGAAATGGACTCGCAACGCGATCGACTCCTTCGTTTTAGCTCGTCTTGAAAAAGAGGGCCTGACTCCGTCCCCGGAAGCCGACCGCGCGACGCTGTTGCGCCGGCTCAGTTTCGATCTTACAGGCCTGCCGCCGACTCCCGCGGAAGTAGACGCCTTCCTGGCCGACAAG
>JBEKOZ010000476.1:0-4494 GCA_049521275.1 Bryobacteraceae bacterium
GTGAAATGACTTATTTCTCCAGACCCGACTCAGCCATATTCAGAAAAACATTGCGCAGGCTATCGGTCCCGCCGTCCGCCCGTTGAATCAGCAGAATCGAAATCAGCCCGTTGGCCGGATCGATCCAGCCCTGCGTGCCGAACGCGCCGCCGTGTCCGTAGGCGCCTTTATTATGCCCGGCCAGTTCGCCCAGGGGATCGGTGACCACCTCCCACGCCAGGCCATAGTCGGAGCCGCGCATCCAGCCCACCGGATGAATTCCCGTCGTATGCGCTTCCGTCATCAGGTGCACCGAAAAGGGCGACACATAGCGGCGCCCTTCATACACTCCGTTCGCGAGCATCATGCGATACAGATGCAGCAGGTCTTCGGCCGTCGAGTACAGGCCCCAGCCCGGCGCGGGGAACACGGCGCCTTTCCGGTATTTCGCGGGATCGCCGCCCAGAATCGACGCTGGCGCGCGCACCAGCTTCCCATCCTTCTGCACATACACCATCGCGATCCGCTCGATTTTATCGGCCGGCGGATAGAAGAACGTGTCCTTCATGCCCAGCGGCTTCAGTATGCGGTCGCTGATAAAATCCTCATACTTCCGGCCGGAGCAGACCTCAATCAGGCGCCCGAGAATTTCGATGCCGGGGCTGCTGTAGCTCCACTGGGTGCCGGGCTGAAACAGCAGTGGCGTTTTGGCAAGCTGCCGCACCACTTCATCCAAAGGGACGTTCATCAACTGCTGATAATCGTGAATGGCCGCGGGCGCGGGATCCTGAATGCCCGCCGTGTGCGTCAGCAGATCGCGAATGGTGATGGGATGATCCGGCATGCGCCATCGCCCCGTATCCGGGCCGACGTTCGACGCCACCTGCTGGCCGCGAAACTCCGGCAGATACTGCTCGATGGGATCGCGCAGCGCCAGCTTCCCTTCCTCGGCCAGCATCATGATCCCGATCGCCGTGAACGGCTTGGTCATCGACATGATCTGGAAAATAGTGTCCTTGCGCATCGGCCGCGCGGCTTCGATATCGGCCGTGCCGAGCGCGCGAAACTCGATCACCTTATCGCCGCGCGCCACCAGCGTGACCGCCCCGGCAACGGTCTTGTCGTCGATAAAGCGGTCCACTTGCGCGGAAGCCGCCGGCACGAGAATCAGGCAAATAGAACAAATGGTTCGCACGGCTAACCAGCATATCTCAGCGGAAATCAATTTATACTGTGAGCCATGCGCACGCTGCGCTGGCTGCTCGCCGCGCTCATACTGATCGCCGCCGCGTTTTATTTCCTGGTCGTTTTCCCCCTTCACAATCCCCACCCGCCGCTGGTCTTTCCACGAGGCATTCTCGCTGTTCGCGATGTGAGAATCTACGTCGCGCCCGACTCCGACGCCATCGATCACGCGACCATCCTCGCGCGCAGCGGCGTGATCGTCGCGGTCGGGCAAAAAATCGACATCCCACAGGACACGCAAATCGTCGACTGCCCCGGCTGCACCGTCACCGCCGGATTCTGGAACGCGCACATTCATTTCACGCAATCGAAGTGGGACAACGCGGCCTACAAATCGGCGGACACCCTCAACGCGCAGCTCGCCGACATGCTCACGAGCCGCGGCTTCTCGACCGTCGTCGACCTTTCCTCGGACCTCCGCCAGACCATTTCTCTCCGCCGCCGTATCGAAACGGGCGACCTTAAGGGGCCCACGATTTATACCTCGGGCTCCGGCCTTTTTCCGCCGCACGGCATCCCGTTTTACCTCGCCGATCTGCCGTTTCTGATTCGCTGGATGCTGCCGCAGCCGGAGACGCCCGCGGCGGCCGCCAAAATCGAAGAGACCAACATCGCCCGCGGAGCCGACGTGCTGAAGTTGTTCACCGGCTCCATCGTCACGCCGCAAAAAGTGTTGCCGATGCCGGTCGACATTGCGCGCGCCGCGGTCGAGGTCGCGCATCGCCACGGCCAGCTCGCCTTCGCCCATCCCACCAATCTCGAAGGCACCAAGGTCGCGATCGACAGCGGAGTGGACGTGCTCGCGCACGCGCCCAGTTCCCCGGCCGGTATTGACTCCGCGCTGCTCCAGTCCGTGATCGATCACCACATGTCGATGATGCCGACCTTGAAGATGTTCGCGACCACCGTGAGCACCGATCCCAGTTTTCTCCAACCCATTTACGCGATCGTCCGCCAGTTCCACTCGCTCGGCGGCGACCTGATGTTCGGCACCGACGTCGGCTACATGGAGGACTATTCGACCGCGGATGAATTTCGCGCGCTGGCCGAATCGGGCCTGAATTTCCGCGACATTCTGCGCATGCTGACCGTCGCGCCCGCCGCCCGTTTCGGTGTCGCCGCGAAACTCGGCACCATCACCTCCGGCAAAATGGCGGATCTGGTGGTGCTCGACGGTGACCCGGCATCGGACGTCACGGCATTCTCCCGTGTCCGCTTCACCATTCGAACCGGGCGAGTCATTTACGAGCGAGGCAGGTAACAACTGTCCATCCGTGTGAACGTGCAGATTCGGCGCATGGCGCTGCCCCACATGTGTTACCCATAAAATATGAAGTTCGGCATCGACTTCGGGACAACTCGCATTGTCGTGTCGGCTGCGGACCGCGGGAATTATCCGCTGGTTCCTTTTGAGACCGCGGACGGTGTATTCGACTGGTTTCCGCCGCTGATCGCCATCCGGGACCAGCAGCGCCGCTTCGGCTGGGATGCGTACGCCATGCAAGGCGAGCCTGGCTGGACGATGGTCCGCTCCTTGAAACGGTATCTCGAAGACGCCGGTCCGCAGACGCAGCTCGACCTGGGGGGCAGGCTGGTTCCTCTGTCGGAGCTGATGTCGGGAATGGTGGGAGCCTTGCGCCAGGCCCTGCTGGCGCGGTTCGGGGAGTCGGAGGAGCTGGAAGTGGTGCTCGGGGTTCCGGCGAACGCGAACAGCAATCAGCGATTCCTGACCGTCGACGCGTTCCGGCGCGCGGGATTTTCGGTGCTTGGCTTGTTGAACGAGCCTTCAGCCGCATCGATCGAGTTCGGGCATCGCCAGCGCACTACCGGGAAAATTCTGGTTTACGATCTGGGCGGAGGCACTTGCGATGTCTCGCTCGTAGAGATCGCGGCGGGCACGCATACCGTGCTGGCTTCCGAAGGAATGCCGCACCTGGGCGGCGACGATTTCGATCTCGTGCTGGCGGAGATGGCGATCGGCGAGGAAGCTCTAGGGAAGCTGGATCTGGCCGAGGTTTTCCGGCTCGACGAAGAGTGCCGGCGGCAGAAAGAGGCGCTGCATCCCAACTCACGCAAGATCGTGGTGGATCTCGACGTGGTGCAGGAGGGCCTGGGACAGGCGACGGTCGCGGTGGCCGATTTCTACGAACGGTGCCGTCCGCTGCTGGCCGAATCGATCGAAGCCACGGCGCGGCTGGCCGAAAATACCGAGCTCGAAGCGCTGTACGTGACCGGCGGCGGGAGCGAGCTGCCGCTGGTTTCGCGAGTGCTGCGCGAGGAGTTCGGACGAAAAGTGAAGCGCAGCGAGTACACCCGGTCGGCGACCGCGATTGGCCTGGCGATTCAGGCGGATGCGTCGTCCGGATATACGCTGCGCGAAATGTTCACAAGGAATTTTGGAGTGTGGCGCGAAGGCGATGCCGGACGGCGCATGATCTTCGATCCGATTTTCCCGCGCGGCACGCGGCTGCCGGGCGCGGCTGAGCCGCCGTTGACGGTCCGCCGGCGCTATCAGCCGGTGCATAACGTCGGCGATTTTCGCTACCTCGAAGCGAGCCACGTGGACGAAGACGCGCAGCCGTCTGGCGATATCACCGTCTGGGACGAGATTCTGTTCCCCTTCGATCCGGCGCTGGCCGATGAGCAATCCTTCGACACGGTGCCGGTGGAGCATTCCTGGCCGGCGTCGCATCAGGAAATCGAGGAGCATTATTCGTGCGACGCGGCGGGCGTGGTCACGGTGGCGATTCGCAATCTCACCTCGCATTATGGGCGCGAATTCCGGCTGGGCCGATGGAGCGGGAAGACCGCGGTAGTGTCGCCGAAAAGCCGCAAGCGGGTGAAGAAGGCCTCGTCGTGAAGGTCGGGAAGGTTTACGACCTGGCGCAGCCGCTCTATGCCGGGATGCCGCATTTCCCGACGCATCCGCCGTTTCTGCGCACGCTCACGAAACTGCACGGCGAGATGGTTCTGCCGAATGGGGCAAGCTCCGCGGCCGAAACGATCACCATGGGAGGGCACGTCGGCACGCACATCGACGCGCTGTCGCATTTTTCCTGCGACGGGAAATTGCATGGCGGAGTCGAGCCGGTGCAATCCTATAGCGACGGCGTGACGACGTACGGAGTCGACACGATCGAGCCGATTTTTCGGCGCGCCGTGCTGTTCGACGTGGCGCGACTCGAAGGAGTGGAGGCTCTGCCGCACGATTTCGTGGTGACTCCGGAGCATCTGGAAGCCTGCGGCGTGACGCCTCCCGAGGGAGGGATC
>JBEKOZ010000477.1:0-4489 GCA_049521275.1 Bryobacteraceae bacterium
GGAGTCGCCGGCACCTTGGCAATCCTCCTGTGGTGGGTATTCTTCAGCCGTGCGCCCTGGTCTGAGCGTTTAGGCGCCGTAGCCCTGATCAGCGCCGCGCTGTTCGCTACCAAGCGCATCGTGGACGTGTCGATTGCGACTGGGGCGATGGGGATGTTGTTCCCCATTTTGGCGATCCCGTACGTGGGCCTTGCCTTGGTCGCGTGGGCCGTGGCCACCCGCCGTCTCGCGGACGGGCCCCGGCGCGCGACCATGGTCGCGACCATCCTGCTCGCGTGCGGCGTCTGGGCGCTCGTGCGAACCGGCGGCTTCACCGCCAGCACTTTCCATAGCGATCTGCATTGGCGATGGACGAAGACTCCGGAGGAACGCCTTCTTGCGGTTCGGGCAACCCTGGCGGCTCCCGAGACGCCCCTCGTCGCCAAGTCCGGCAGCGAGCCGAAGGAACTCCCGCCGGTTCCGGCAGCCAAGACCCTGGAGAAGCCGCTCGCAGCCAAAGTCGCCGACGCAACGGAGCCGCTGCCGTCGCTGGCGCCCGGAACGGTTGCCGACTGGTCCGGCTTTCGCGGGCCGCATCGCGACGACGTCGTCCCCGGCGTGCGGATCAAGACGGACTGGACTGCGTCACCGCCGGTTACGCTTTGGCGACGGCCAATCGGACCGGGCTGGTCGTCGTTCGCGGTTCGCGGCGGGCGTCTCTACACCCAGGAGCAGCGCGGTCCTGACGAGGTGGTCGCCTGTTACAAACTAACCACCGGCGAGCCGGTGTGGGCGCACCGCGACCCGACCCGGTTCTGGGAGTCGAATGGCGGCCCCGGTCCGCGCGGGACGCCGACCCTCAGCCAAGGCCGCGTGTACACATTTGGCGCCACCGGCGTTCTGAACGCGCTCAACGCCGCGAACGGCACTGTCATCTGGTCGCGCAACGCTGCGTCCGATACCGGCATGAAGACTCCGCAGTGGGGCTTCGCGAGTTCACCGCTCGTAGTAGGCGATCTCGTCATCGTCGCCACCGCCGGCCAACTGGTCGCCTACAACGCCCTCACCGGAGCTCAGCGCTGGGTCGGTCCGGCCCGCGGCGTGAGCTACAGCTCGCCGCATCTCGTGGCCATCGACGGAGTCGCGCAGGTTCTGCTGTTGAGCGACACCGGCGCGACCAGCCTCGCGCTCGCCGACGGCGCGCTGCTCTGGGAGCACCGCTGGAAAGGCTACCCCATCGTGCAGCCGGCGCTGACACCGGACGGCGACGTGCTGATCAGCGTTAGCGACAGCAGCGGTATACGCCGCCTCGCGGTGGCGCGCGGACCCGCCGGATGGACGGTCGAAGAGCGCTGGACCTCGCTCGGGCTGAAGCCCTATTTCAACGACTTCGTCGTGCATAAGGGCTATGCCTTCGGCTTCGATGGCAGCATCCTCGCGTGCATCGATCTCAAGGACGGCAAGCGCGTCTGGAAGGGCGGACGCTACGGCAACGGCCAGCTCATCCTCCTACCCGATCAGGACGTGCTGCTGGTGCTGTCGGAAGAGGGTGAGCTGGCGCTGCTCAAGGCGACTCCCGATCAGTTCACCGAGCTCGCGCGGTTCCCCGCAATCCAGGGCAAGACCTGGAATCACCCGGTGCTGGCCGGCGATGTTCTGCTGGTTCGCAACGGCGAGGAAATGGCGGCATTCCGCCTGTCACTCGCCGGGAGCTGAGGGCAACTCCAGGTACTTCTGATATGATTACCGCTCACCCGTCCTGTTACACACCCAGGATCATAGCCGCGCCCCATAAATAAAACTTACGCTAGAGTCTATGTTGAACGTTCTGCTCCAGACTGCGACCCGTCCCCGCTCGTTCCTTTCGACCTTCCGGCACCTGGGCGCACTCGGGCTCTTCTTTCTCACGATTCTTGACAGCTCTCCTGTCCCCACCTTTGGCGGCCCCGATATCCTCCTTGCCATTCTTGTGACCACACGTCACGACCCGTGGTACGAGTACGCCGCCATCGCCGCGACCGGATCGACCATAGGCGCGTATATTACCTTCCGGCTCGCGCGCAAGGCCGGAGAGGCGTATCTGGAAAGCAAATTCGGACAGGCAAAAGTGAAGGCGTTTCTGGGGGTGTTCAGGAAGTGGGGCACGGGAACGTTAGTTGCCTCCACCGCGATTCCGTTTCCCTTTCCGACTAGCATGGTCTTCGCGGCGGCGGGCGCTTCCAAATATCCCTTGGGAAAATATCTCACGGTCGTCGGCGTAAGTCGCGGAGTCCGGTACCTGGCGATCGCCGCTCTTGCCGATCTATACGGGCGTCAACTCATCCGCGTGTTTCGGCATCCGACGCAATATTGGGGCTGGTTGTTGCTGTTTACCGCCGCTGTTTTTGTCTTAGTCGGGACCGGAATTCTGGTCAATAGACGAATGTTGCGTGCCCCGGCGCATTGAACGGCCACGGCAGCCTGCTGGTTGTTTTTCGACTTCCTTCACATTCCCATTACAACTGGACTTGGCGGTTGTGTTACTCTCAACGAATTCGGACCTGTCGCGCAGTGCTCAGTCGGGCTGCCCTCGGTGCCAAGCTGCTTTGGATTCGGATTCGCGTTTCGCCTCCCAGTTTCGAAGGTGATCAGCGTGAGTCAGCTCAATAATAAAAGGGGGCTTGAAATGAACAAATCTCTATTTTCTGCTGCGGCCGCATCGGCCATGCTCGCAGTCATTCTGTTGGCGCCCCTGAGCCATGCTCAGGATGCCACCGGCAAAATCGCCGGTACGGTCGTGGACGCAAGCGGTGGAGTCGTCGTCGGCGCCACCGTCGTCGTCACGAACATCGGCACGAAGGTTGCGAAACAAACGGTCACCGACAAACAGGGTTTCTACCAGGTGCTGCAACTGCCGATCGGACTCTATCAGGTCAGCGCTGAGGCCAAGGGCTTCAGCAAAGAGGTCGTCCGCCCGGCGAACGCTCTCGAAATCAACCAAACCATGCGTGTCGATTTGGCCTTGGCGGTAGGCATGACCACTACGGAAGTCGTTGTGGAGAGTGCCGCTCGCAGCGTGGAAACAGAAAACTCCACCGTCGGCGGCGTCGTCAGCGGGCAAGCCATCTTCGAACTCCCGTTGAATGGACGCAATACGCTAAGTCTGCTGGCGACCCAGCCCGGGGTAACCCCCACCAATCCGGATTCGGGCGCAGCCGGAGCTTATAGCATCGGTGGTGGACGCACCGACTCGGTCACCTATCTGTTGGACGGCGGTCTCAACAACGACCTGCTATCGAATGGCGTGGTGGTCAATCCCAATCCCGATGCCATCGCCGAGTTCCGCGTGCTCGAAAGCACCTACGGAGCCGAGTACGGCCGCAACGCCGGCGGCATTGTCAGCGTCGTCAGCAAGAGCGGAACCAACCGCATCCACGGCACCGCTTTTGACTACATTCGCAACACTGACTTCGATGCCAACGACTTCTTCCTGAACCAGCAGGCCCAGCCGAGAGGCGTCCTCAACCGCAACCAGTTCGGCCTAACCTTCGGCGGACCGATCGTCATGCCTCATGTTTTCGATGGCCGCAACAAACTGTTCTTCTTCTTTTCGTATCAGGGCCAGAGGCAAACGCAGTTGCAGTTGGCCGGCGAGGTGCAGACTTACACGCCGGCCGAGTCCATCGGCGATTTTTCGCATGCCGTCGCTGGGGGTCCCGACCCGAATGTGGTCAACTTCCTGCTTGCCAATCCGTACTATCAGCCCAATCCCACCCTTGCGTCTCAGGGCATCATCAGCCCCGAGGCAATCGATCCTGTTGCGTCAGCCTATTTCAAGAACGGATTGATCCCCACGGCGCCGACGGGATTCCTGTTCCCGGCCGCCTCCGCAATCGCCAACGCCAACGAATTTCTGGGCAAGATCGATTACACGATTTCGGCGCATGACACACTGTCGGGAACCTTCACCTCGAACGCCACCAAGGCGGCCAATCCATTCGACTTTGCCAACGTCCCCGGCTACACCGATTCCACCTACGGCCAGACGTATTCGGCGATCGTCACCTACACCCACGTATTTTCACCCTCCATTCTCAACGAGGCGCGGGCGACTGCCGTGCGCACTCTTCCCGACAACCACCAGCCATCCACCTCACTGGCCAGTTCCACTCCCTCGACGCTCGGCATCAACATCACACCCGATCTGGTGACCGGTCCACCGGACCTCTTCTTCTTCGGAACCGGCCTTACGACCGGCTTCAGCCCCAACGGCCCGACGACGTTTTCCAATACCGTCTACGCCTACTACGACAACCTTTCCTGGACCCGCGGTCGCCACACCATGAAGTTCGGATTCTACTTCTCACCCTATGAGAACAACACGAAGTATGACTTCTTCGGCAACGGTTCCTATTTCTTCTTTGGGCCTTCCACCTTCGCCGGCTCGGGTACCGATCTGGCAGATTTTCTCTTCGGATTGCCGGACAATTATTTCCAGGCCGCCGATGCGGTGAACAACATCCGGAGCCAC
>JBEKOZ010000478.1:0-4487 GCA_049521275.1 Bryobacteraceae bacterium
GCGGACGCATCGTAGCCGAAGGCACCCCGGAGCAGGTCGCCAAAGTCAAGGAATCCTACACCGGCCACTACCTCGCCAAGTCCTGACTCGTCTCGACGCCCGCGCATCTCCCTACCGAGCCGCGACCGCAGGGAGCGATCCCACCGAATAACTGACACAACTAGCCGGCTCCAAGTTCGGATCCACCATCCAAACATCCCGCCCTGCGAAATACTTCACCAGCGCCGCGTTCCTCTCCGGCCCCAAATCCCGCGCCCATACGATCCTCGACCGATCGATGTCGGCGTCGTTATAGATCCATTGCAGCTCATTGTCGGCGTCGGTTTTGGTGCGCACGAACACCAGGTGCCTCCCCGGAATCCCGGCAAGCTGCGCCGCGATGCGCGCCTGGTTGTGATTCGGCTCCACGCGGCAGCACCACGACTGAAAGTTGTGTTTCGAGGTGTACGGCAACCCCAGACTCTGCGCTCCGATCCGCAGCGTCAGCACCACAACCATCATCACCGGCAGCAGTTTCACCACGTACACCCGCGATGCGCGCAAATGCCGGCAGCACTCCACCACGACCGCCACGATCACCGCCGTCACCGGAGCCACATAATGAGGCGACCCGCTCGTTTCGATCAACGCCGCGAACAGGCCTCCACCCGCGCCGATCAGCAGCATCCTTCGCCTGCGCCAAACGCGCCCGAGCATGATCAGCGGAACCGTCAACGCCGGACCCAGAAAGAATCGCCAGTCTTCCTGCATGCGGAACGTCAGGAACTGTAGGAAGTGCACCGGCCCGTCCACCCGCTGATGCTCAGTCATCTCCATCTCGTAGTAATGGGCGAACTCCACGTTGTGCTGCTCCACTTCAGGCGGCTTTACAAACGCCAGCGTCATCGGCCATCCGTACGTCTTTTGGTTGATCTGATAGGGCGTGACCAACGGACTCCCTGTGATGTGCGAAAAGTACACGCCGAGCGCTCCGGCGCAGAGCACCACAGGCAGAGCCGCGGCCAACAGCGCAATCGCGTTGCGCCGGAATTCCCACGCGAGCACCGCGACAAACGGAATGCTGTACAGCGCCCCCTCCAATGGACGCGTCGACGCAAGAATTCCGAGGCCGGCTCCCAAAACCAATCCCTGCGCCACGCTCGCGCGCTTACTCAGGCGCGCGAACGCTCCCGCCACCAGGGCGCCGCCGATCGCGGTCAGAAATCCCCCGTGATACGCATTTACCCAGTAGCTCCCGATCGCGAATCGCAATCCCGCTAGCAGCACGCCGAACAGCGCCCATCGCGCCGGCATCCACCCTTCGAGCATCCAGTAAAGCGCCAGCAGGAACGCCGCGCACTCGGCCAACACCCCCGCCCACGCGCTCCCGGCAACCAGGCGCCCCGCGGCCAGCCAAACCGCTTGACCCGGAAAATACACCGACACGTAATGAGGCCGCATCAGGATGTGGATGCTTTCAAAGTGCGGCCAAAAAGGATGCACCGGATTCGCCATCCGCCCGTCCAGCAGCGTATCGGCCAGCAGCAGATGGCTCGACTCGTCCGGGATCAACGGCACCGGCACCGCCAGCAGCGGCACCAGCGCGACCCGCAGCGCCACGAATCCCAGCGCCAGCATCACCGCCCACGCCCACGGCCTGCGCACCTCCGGCATCGCCATCCGGCGCGGCCGCCAGCCCCGCCGCCACGCCAGCGCAAGTCCCGCGATTACAGCTACTTCCAGGAGATTGAAGTCCTGACGAATACCCTGCCACACTCCCCCCAGCGTGAACAGCAGGATCTCCGCCAATCTCATGTACGTTCATCGGCCCCTTCAGACGAACACCTTAGCTGATATAATCTGATGCATGGCGAAATCGAAGGTCGTGGTCGTCATGCCGGCGTACAACGCCGAAAAAACCCTCCACATGACCTACGCCGAGCTGCCCCACGACATCGTCGATCTGGTCATCCTCGTCGACGACGGCAGCTCCGATGAAACCCTCCGCATTGCCCGCGAGTTAAATCTTGAAGTCTTCGTGCATGACCGCAATTACGGCTACGGCGCCAACCAGAAGACCTGCTACCGAGAAGCCCTGCGCGCCGGCGCCGGCATCGTGGTCATGGTCCATCCCGATTATCAGTACGACCCGACCCTGCTGCCGGAGATCATTAAGCCGATTGAGGACGGCGTCGCCGACGTCGTTCTGGGCTCCCGCCTTTTGGGCGGTAACGTCTTGAAGCAGGGCATGCCCTGGTGGAAATTTATCGCCAACCGTTTTCTCACCGGCCTCGAGAATCGCGTCTTCCGCCTGAAACTCGCCGAATACCACACCGGTTATCGGGCCTACCGGCGCGATGCTCTCGAAGCGGCTAACCTCTCCATGAACTCCGACAACTTCGTTTTCGATCAGGAGATCATGGCCCAGTTTGTCGATGCCGGAATGCGCATTGCGGAGATTCCCGTGCCCACCCGCTATTTCCCGCAGGCCTCGTCCGCGTCTTTCCTGGCCAGTTGCCGCTACGGATTGTCGATTCTCGGTGTACTCGTGCGTTACCAGCTCCATCGCAAGAATCTGATTCGACAGAAGCAGTTTCAGAGCCTCAAGCAGCGCTATTCGGCTGCTTGATTAGAGCCTCACCTGCACCCTTTTTTGCAAGCCTTGTGCTCCACCTTGCACGCCTTCCTGCTGGCCTTCGTGTTGGACCGCTTCTTGCACAAGTTATAGCTCGAACCACAGGTGTTCTTGCACTGTGCCTTAGGTTTGATTGCCCCCGCCGCCGCGGGAACAGCAAGCCAAAATACAAAACCCGCAAGAACCAACCGCATGCTCATAGTAATCGGCGCTCCCCGCCCCAAACCTTAGGCGCAAGTTCCCCCGCCGTCTCTACCTTTCCGCACGCCACTGAACCGCCATGCGTAAGCATGCGGACATTCGCAAATAATTATGACGCGTGTTGAAGCCCCCTACGCCGTCTCCGTCTCCTCCACCAGTTTTTCCACCGCCAGCGAATAAATCGCCGGCTTCCCATGCCGGTCGCTCCCGAAAAACACGCGCTGGCTGTTGGGAGAGAACACCGGGGAAACCATCGCCGGGTCGCTCGCGCGATGCTCGCACAGCGTCAATTCCCTTTTCACCGCGCGTACCAGCAACAGCACATAGGGCGACGCCTTGCTGCCGCTGGCCCCGGCGAACACGCTGGCGTCCCCGTTGCACCCGACGCACACGAACTGGCTCGTATCGGCGATGGTCCTGTCCTCGTTGGAATCCGGCACGAACTCGTGCAGCGAATGGAGCTTGTGCGCGCCCTCCGGCGGATAGCTGATGTAGAACAGGGAACCGCCGTCAGGGCTCCACAACGCCGGCCCGATTCCACCCTCCGACAAGCGCAGCCGGTAATTCTGCTTCGCATCGTAATTGGCAAGCCACAAGCTCCCCGCCTTCCGGTAGAGCACCGAGGCCCGCTTCGGACGCGGCATCGGATCGCTGATTTCTTCGCGGCCCTCCGCCAGAGTTTCCGCCGAACCCTTCGTCATATTCAGCAGCTTCAGCCCATTCGGTTCGACCAGCACCGCGTACTGGCCATCCCCGGCCAGCCCCAGTCCGTGCGCCTTCCCATCCTGAACTTTGTATACTTCCCGCGTGCGCAGCGACCCCAGGTTCGCCGTCATCACACTGGAGCCGTCCAGATACACGATGCCGCGATCGTCGGGCGTCAGCGTAATCGAGTGCGGATCGAGATCGGCCGCATCGGTCAGTTGCTTTTGATGGCCGGATTTCAGGTCGATGCGATAGGCTTCATAGCGCCCGGAAAAATCGGAAGCCGACACCAGAAAACCATGTTTGGATATGGCGCGCGCGCCCGAAAGGATGCTGGTATGCGCCGGATCCGTGAGCCGCTGCACCGGGAATTCGGTCGCGGGATCGGGATACTTTTGAATGGCGGACGGCAATACCCGCCCCTTCGCACCAGATTGACCGAAACAAGCCGCCGGCAGGGACGCAATAAACCAGCGGCGCGACAGCGCCATACCTAAATCCTAGCAGTTGCCCAAGATTTGTTTTTGTGGCGCGCGCCCCCAGGCGTGCCGCGTCGCCACTCGTGGCGAGGCTCGGTCCGTCGTTCTCCGCGCCCTCCGCGTCTCTGCGTGAAAAGCGACTTTAATGCTGGTGACTAGCCTTGTAATGCTCCCCCAGCAGATCCTCTCCAAAATCCCCGTTGTAATCCCGCCACACCGAGTGAATATGATTCGCTTCGTTCTGCGTGTCGTCGTATTCAATCAGGAATGCCGGCGTCTGGATGCGGTAGTAGTGCGGCTGGCCCTTTTCGATGCCGCCCGCCCACGCGAAGAACAAATTGCTCTGCGTCTTGTGATACTGCTCCAGCCGCGCTTCGGCAATCGTAGCCGGAAAATCGTTGGCGTATTCGGCAATCAGTTCGTCCAGCATCTCGCGCTGCTTGGCAGTCAGCTTGCCGAACGGCAGCCCGCTCGGCTTCCCCTCAATC
>JBEKOZ010000479.1:0-4482 GCA_049521275.1 Bryobacteraceae bacterium
AAATCCTGAAACACCGCCGTCAAGCGTCCACGCCAGGCGTCCAGTTCGATCTCCCGCAGATCGACGCCGTCAATCTCAATCGCGCCCACCTGCGGATCATACAGGCGGCACAGCAGCTTCGCCAGCGTCGTTTTGCCCGCGCCGTTCTGACCCACGATCGCCAGTGAGGAGCCTGCGGGAATCGTCAGATCGAAACCCTCCAGCACCGCTGCGCCAACTCCTTGTTCCGCGGCACTGGGATACGCGAACGTCACGTTGCGGAACCGGATTTCACGCGCAGGCATTCCCGCCGCCGCCCGCGTGCCAAGCGGCAGCGCTCCCTTGGGACCCATCGCCTCCCGCAGCCGGAGCACCGCGGTGACCGGCGCCGCCGCGCCGTCGATTGCCCACGACAATCCGCCGAACGCGAGCAGGCTGGTCCCCACCGCCGCGCTGACGAAAGTAACGGCCATCCCCAGCGCCAATCGACCCTCCGCCGCGTCCCGCGCGATCGACCAGAACACCACCAGGTTGGCGGACAGCACCAGCAACAAGCTCCACAATACCGGCCGCTCGCGCAACCGGGTCGCTTTCCATTGCAGATCGAGCAACTGCCGCCGCCGCGACGAGAATCTCTCCACCGTCCACGCCGCGAGCCCGAAAAGCCGCAGCTCCTTGGCCGCCGGCGGCTGAACCGCCAGGCGATAAGCATAGTCGGCGTGCCGCTCCGCTTCGCGAACCTCTTCCGATCTGCGATCGTGCCAGATCGCGCTCTCGCGCAGCAGCCAGTGCGTGGCGAACCAGGCCCCCACAAGCAGCAGCGGAGCCCACCACCGATACGCCGCCAGCAACAATGCCGACGCCAACCCGCCGAACATCTCCACCATCCCGGAGGCGATGAAGTCCATCGCGATCGACAGAGGCGGCCCGCTGATCCCCAGGTCGAAATCGCGCGCCATGGTCAGATCCGTCGTCAGGCGCGGATCTTCCAGATGTCCCATCCCGGGCGGCGCGACGCAGGCCGCCGCCAGTTCGTCGTTGAGCCACGCGCCCAACCGATTGCCGAGATTCGCGCCCATCGCCAGGTGCAGCGGCGACAAAATCTGAAGCAGCACGAACACCGCGCCCACCATTGCCAGGGGCCCCGCCAATGAATCCCCGCGCTGCACCGCGCCCACCAGCACCCCCATCGCGATGGCAAATACCGCCGGAAGCGTTCCCCGCAGCGCCAGCGCGAACCACCAACCGAACGCCAGTGGCCCGTCCGCCTTCGGGAGAACGCTGAAGAACTTCCACTCATTGCGCTCGGTGAGCCGCCTGATTATGGAAATGCTCATTTCATCATGCTACACGTTGGCCAGAGTATCCTGGATCATGCGTCTTTTCGCCGCCCTGTTTCTGGTCTCTGCCGCGCTCTCCGCGCAGTCTAAATTTGAAATCAAGTGGGAGAAGCCGCTCGATGGCCGCGTGCTCCTGATCCTCTCTGCCGCCGACAAACCGGAGCCCCGTATGGCCGTCAGCGAAGGGCTCGACACCCAGCAGATTTTCGGCGCCGACGTCGAATCCGCCCGCGCCGCCATCATCGACGGCGCCACCCTCGGCTACCCGCGCGATACGCTCTCCCAGATTCCCGCCGGCGACTATACCGTCCAGGCCGTCCTTAACATCTACGAAACCTTTCACCGCTCCGACGGCCACACCGTGAAGCTCCCCATGGACCAGGGCGAAGGCCAGCACTGGAATCGCAAGCCCGGCAACCTGTATAGCGAACCCACCAAGATCCACTTCGATCCCGCCTCGGCCGCTACCGTGCGCCTCGATCTCACCAAAACTATCCCCGCCATCGACCCTCCCGCCGACACGAAATTCGTCAAACACGTCCGCATCCAGAGCAAGCTCCTGACCGCGTTCTGGGGACGTCCCATGTATCTCGGCGCCATCATCCTGCTGCCCGACGGCTTCGACGACCACCCCGACGCGCACTACCCCGTGCTCTACTACCAAGGCCACTTCCAGCAGACCTACACCAATTTCCGGACCACGCCGCAACCGCCCGGAGAAAACGGCGGCCGGGGCGGACGCGGCGGCGTCGACTACGCCTACAAGCTCTACCAGGACTGGACCTCCGGCCGTCTCCCGCGCATGTTGATCGTCATCACCCAGGACGCCAACCCGTTCTACGACGATTCCTACGCCGTCAACTCCGCCAACGTCGGCCCCTACGGCGATGCCCTCACCCAGGAGCTTTACCCCTACGTCGAGAAGCAATTTCGCGCCATCGGCCAGCCCTGGGCCCGCACTGTTTACGGCGGCAGCACCGGCGGATGGCGCGCGCTGGCCCTCCAGGTTTTCTACCCCGATTTCTTCAACGGCGCCTGGGTCTTCTGCCCCGACCCCATCGATTTCAACGCCTACGCCATGGTCAACCTATATAAGGATGACAACGCCTTCTTCTCGAAGAGCCAGTGGAAGCGCGTGCCCATACCGATGATGCGCGACGCCAATGGCACCATCGCCTCCGACATGGACGACGCGCTCCGCATTGAGCTGGTCATCGGCTCCCGCGGCCGCTCCGCCGAGCAATTCGACATCTGGCAAGCCGTCTATAGCCCCGTCGGCAAGGACGGCTACCCCGCCCTGATCATCGACCCCCGCACCGGCGTCATCGACCACCAGGTCGCCGACTATTGGAAGGAGCACTACGATCTCGACTACATCATGGAGCGCGATTGGAAGACGTTAGGCCCCAAGCTGGCAGGCAAACTCCACTTCGCCGTCGGCGAGCTCGATACCTACTATCTGGAGCGCGCCGTCCACCTCACCCAGCAGTTCCTCGATTCGACGCGCGAGCCCGGCAAAGGCCCGTACGCCGACGCCACCTTCGATTTCGGCCCCGGCCGCCCGCACGGTTACACCGGCGATATCTTCCTCCCCGCCCCCGTAGCCAGCGGCACGCTGACCCAGCGCATGATGCCCGTGATGATGGAGCACATGCTAAAAACCGCGCCGGCCGGGGCGGATACCAAGAGTTGGCGATATTGACGCTTCGCGAGGACGAGTCTGTACAGCGAACGTTATCATGGACTCATGCCTAAATGCGTCCTTATCGCCCTCGCAGTCTTCATAAATACGGGATACGCATGCACCTGCTTTGCGCCAACGGTAGAATCCGCGCGGGCTCACGCCCAGATCGTCTTCCGCGGCACAATCACTGGCTTTCGCGAGGACAAGACCATCGCGAAAGGCAGAACGGGGTTGGGCGATAATTTCAAAGGAATCGTCGTCTTTCGAGTAAGCCGCGTTTGGAAGGGCGATGTTGGACCAATCTTTGAAATGCCTGCGCTTGAGGAGACCAGCATGTGTGTTGGCTTCTGGCCTACTCATCTCAAGGTTGGAAACGATCTCCTCGTGTACGCCGTTCGCAATCCGGGCGAGAATGCATACTACACCAATATCTGCACTCGTACCGCTCTCGCGAAGGACGCAAAGGAGGACTTCGATCAGCTCGGCCGGGGTGGCGAGCCATCCAAGATTACTGAGAAATCGAAATAGCGGACTTGCTGACGCCGACCTATTCGCTATGTGAGTTTCCTGAGGATATGCTTCGCCAGAAACTCATTCACGTCGCGGTGCCTCGGCACCGGCTGAGACACGCCGGTCTTTGAATTGCCGTACCAATCGTGACTCCCGCCATTCCGAACCAGGACACACCCGGCTTTCTCCAGCTTACGGATCAAATCGATCCGCTTCATCCGACGGTCAGTTCGGCAATTTTGCGGATGCCCGGAATCTCTCCACTCGTCAGATCTTTGTAAAGATCGCGAAGATTCTCCTCAAGCTCCGCCAGCGATTCGCCTTGCGTCAGGTAATCGGGAAACTCCTCGAAGTAGCCGAGACACATCTCACCGTCCCGCCAATGAACGTACCGAGCCCTGCTCATAGCATCATTCTACTGCAGTCCCAACCGCTAAGCCTCCGCGTTAAACTAAAGAGACCGTGCCCCGCGGACCATCCGCCCGCACCTTCTCTTATGAAAACCTCCCGGACCTCTGCCACGTTAGCCCGTTCCGTCTCTGAACCTCTCAGCCGCAACACGCATCTGCTCGCCTGGGTCGACAAAATGGCCCATCTCACCAAGCCCGAGGCCATTCACTGGGTCGACGGATCAAAGGAAGAGTACGACGAGCTCTGCTCCCAGATGGTCGAGTCCGGCACCTTCGTCAAGCTCAACCAGAAGCTCTGGCCCGGCTGCTTTTACGCCCGCTCCGATGCAAGCGACGTCGCCCGCGTCGAGGATCGCACCTTCATCTGCTCCCTCTCGAAGGAGACCGCCGGTCCCACCAACAACTGGGTGAACCCGTTCGAGATGCGGAAGCAAATGAAGGCTCTTTTTAAGGGCTGCATGCAGGGGCGGACGATGTACGTCCTGCCTTTCAGCATGGGCCCGGTCGGCTCGCCGATGTCGCAGATCGGCGTGCAACTTACCGATTCGCCGTACGTCGT
>JBEKOZ010000480.1:0-4479 GCA_049521275.1 Bryobacteraceae bacterium
ATGGAACCGGGGAGCCACGTTTTTTACATTTGCTACTATCCGCCGCTCCAGGCGGTTCCGGGCGAAGCGCGGCAAGAGGACTTCGGACACCATGGGCGCGTGGCCCCGTCTCCGGTTCCTCACGCTACGGTGGTGGGCACACCGGTCGAGGATTCCCTCGCGCGGACGTTGAAGCCGCTAGCTCCGCGGCTGTTCAATGTGAGGAGTCCGATGGAGTTCCGCAACGCGCTGGCGGCCATCGTAAACGAAATTTCGCAACTAAAATAATCAAGAGTTTCAGACACTTGGCGTTTCCTGGCGGTGGGCTTCGGGGATGGCCGCGCTATTTTTCATGCAGGAAGGTAGAGCATCATTCATGAACGCGGATT
Source organism: Bryobacteraceae bacterium (assembly GCA_049521275.1). Taxonomy (GTDB): domain Bacteria; phylum Acidobacteriota; class Terriglobia; order Bryobacterales; family Bryobacteraceae; genus Palsa-187. The sequence goes on from JBEKOZ010000480.1 coordinate 369, forward strand.
TTCACATTACCGAGACGCCGACGCTGCAATTTGTGACGACGGACGACGAACAGAGACTCTCGGAGGATCTGCAAACGCGGCTCGAAGAGTCGCTGCGGATGGCCGGGGAGCAAGCGGAAGTGATCGCCGCAGTGGATGCGGCTTGCGGCGCGGAACGTCGCCTGGAGGAATTGAAAAAAGCCGAGCGCGGGCTGCATAAGTACGCGCAGGAGTCGAGCGCAGAGATGGCGCGCGCGGCCGAGAACGCGCTGGATACGATCATTCAATCGGCCGCGTCGGGCAAGCCGAATTTCGCGAAGATCGGCGATCTGGCGGCGATCGAAGTACGGCACCGGCACGCAGGCCGCGCCCTGGAACGGTTGGTGGAACATCTGATCCCACTGGCGCAGATCGCCGAGCTGCGCGACAATTCGCACGAGCTGATGACGCGGGCCCGGGCCATCGAGAAGATCGCGCAGGGGCGCGCCGAACGGGTACTCGGCCAGCTTCGCGACGCGGTGAGCGAAGAGATCGTGCTGCCGGTGGACATGTCGAAGGGCGTGGTCGGCGCCCTGCTGGCGCACGCCGGTGGACTGAAGAAACTCGCGGTCGAGCAGAGTGAAAACGCCGACCGCATCGAGAAATCGTATATGACGCGCAAGGAGAGAAGCCGATGAGTAAGTTCAAAGAGCTTGTGGAGAGTCTGGACCGGGAGGGGCTCGATGAGCTGCGCCGGTCCGTGGCGGCCGAGGTGGGCGAACGCAGGCAGAAGACTGCGATTCACATGGAGCACATTCATCCCGGTATGTCCGAGGAGAAGAAAAACGCGGCGTTCCAGGAGATCGCGCGCGTGTTGCGGGGAGACGAGTAATGCGCGACGTGAAAGTTTACTGGCAGGAAGTCCGCGCGCTGGAGCGATCGTTACCGGAGTTCGCGTGGCTGATGAGCCTGGAGGACCCGAAGCGAGGCATGGTGGGCGGCCGCATGGCGGAAGTGGGCGCGGAGGCAGCGGCGAAACTGCTGCACGCGAAGTCGCACCGGCTGGCGACGGAGGACGAAATCGCGGCGCACCTGGCGCAGCAAGATCAGGCGCGGAAGCAGAGTTTTCACGATGGATTGCGCAGGCGAGGAATCGCCGTGGTGGCGGTTCCGGTCAGGCCCGCAGCAAACGATAAGCCAGCACCAGCCAAGCCGCGATGAAGGCCAGTCCGCCGAACGGGGTGACGGCGCCGAGTCCTCTAAAACCGGTGACGGCGAGCAGGTAGAGGCTGCCCGAGAACAGAACGATTCCGGCGAGCAGCAGCGAGCAGACGGTGTTCGACGCGGATTGGGCGAGCGCACCGGCGCGGAAGAGCGCGCTGACGAGCAGGATCCCGAGCGCGTGGATGAAGTGATAAAAGACGGCTTTTTGATAGACGTCCAGCGAATAGGGATCGAGCCGGTCCTTCAGGGCGTGCGCGCCAAAGGCGCCGAGTATGACGCCGAGGGCCATGAGGGCGGCTCCGATGGCGCTCCAGATCATGTGGCCGGCAATTCCTTCACGATGTCCGACACAAACGATTTCGCGTCGCCGAACAGCATGAGGGTGCGATCCATATAATACAGCTCATTATCGATGCCGGCGAAGCCCGGGCTCATGCTGCGCTTGATCACCATGACGGTGTGCGCTTTATCGACGTCGAGAATGGGCATGCCGAAAATGGGGCTCGCCGAATCGTGGCGGGCGGCGGGATTCACCACGTCGTTCGCGCCGATGACCAGCGCGATGTCGGCTTCGGCGAAATCGGGATTGATTTCTTCCATCTCGTGCATTTTGTCGTAGGGAATGTCGGCTTCGGCGAGCAGCACGTTCATATGTCCCGGCATGCGGCCCGCCACCGGATGGATGGCGAAGCGCACTTCGACGCCGCGCTTGGTGAGCGCGTCGGTCAATTCGCGAAGCTTGTGCTGCGCCTGCGCGACCGCCATGCCGTAGCCGGGCACGATGATGATCTTGCGGGCTCCGGCCATGATGGCGGCGGCGTCCTCGGCGGTGGCGGAATGCACCGGCTTGGTGGACATGGCGGCCGACGCGCCTTCCTGCACCTGTCCGAAGGCTCCGAACAGAACGTTGAGGAAGGACCGGTTCATGGCCTTGCACATGATGACCGAGAGAATGAATCCGGAGGCGGCGTTGAGCGCGCCGGCGATGATCAGCAGGCGGTTCGAGAGCGCGAATCCCATGGCCGCGCAGGCCGCGCCGGCGTAGGAATTCAACAGGGCGATCACGGTGGGCATGTCGCCGCCGCCGATGGGGATGATGAGCAGTACGCCGAACAAGAGCGACAGTCCGGTGAAGGTCGGGAACACCCAGGCGGGCGCGGGCTCGACGATCATCCACACGCCGAGTGACACCGCGAAAATCAGTAGCGCGATGTTGACGAAGTTCTGGCCTTTATAAGTAATGGGGCGAGTGGGGACGAGCTCCTGCAGTTTTCCAAACGCCATGATGCTGGCGGTGAACGTCAGGTAGCCGAGCACCGTTTCAATGACCAGCGCGGTCATGGTAAAGCCGGTGGGCGAGAGGCGGTAATACTCGGCCGTTCCGACCAGCGCGGCGGCGAGCGCTCCGAATGCGTGCGAGAGCGCGGTCAACTGCGGCACGGCGGTCATCGGCATAAGGTAGGCGAGCGGCGCGCCGATGGCGGCTCCGATAAAAATGCAGATCAGAATCCACTCGTAATCGACCACTTCATGCCGCAGAAGCGTGCCGACCACGGCGAACAGCATACCGAATTGTCCGGCCATGACGCCGCGCCGCGCGGTCGAAGGGGAACTGAGCCACTTAATGGATCCAATAATCGAAAGGGCGGCAACGATGTAGGCAATCTGCCAAATTTGTTCCATCACTTGTCTTTTTTGCGAAACATTTTCAGCATGCGGTCGGTGATCAGGAATCCGCTGACGATATTAATCGTGGAGGCGACCACCGCGACGCATCCCAGCACCTGGCTGAGCCGGGAGGCTCCGCCGGCGCCCGCGATCAGAATCGCGCCGACCACGGAGATCGCGGAAATCGCGTTGGTGAGCGACATCAGCGGCGTATGCAACAGGGGCGAAACGCGCGTCACCAGTTGCAGGCCGAGCGGCACCGCCAGGATCAGCACGTACAGGCTCATTTCGAGTTCAGGGCTCATACGTTCACCCCAAGCAGCGGCTGAATCATGGCATGCACGACGGGATGCACGACTTCGCCGCGATAGGCGATCAGCGTCTCCCGCGTGATCTCGTCCTTGGCGTCGAGGAGGGCGTCGATGTTCAGCTGTCCATCCTTGACCAGGTGCTTCAAAAATGTCACGACGTTGCGCCCGTACATCTGGCTCGCGTGATAGGGCACGGTCGACGCGAGGTTCGCGGGACCGAGAATGGTGACGCCGTGTTCGATCACGGTCTCGCCGCATTTTGTCAGCTCGCAGTTGCCGCCGCGCTCCGCCGCCAGGTCGACGATGACGGAGCCCGGCGCCATGGCGTGAACCATTTCGCGCGTAATCAGGATGGGCGCGCGCTTGCCGGGAATGGCCGCGGTGGTGATCACCACATTCTGTTCGCTCATGAACGCGGCCATCTGCTGGCGCTGGAGCCGGAGCGTTTCCTCGTCCAACGCTTTGGCATAACCGCCCTCGCCTTCGGCTTTCGCGCCGCCGAGATTGATATTCACGTACTTCGCGCCCAGGCTTTCGATCTGCTCTTTTACGGCCGCGCGCACATCGAAGCCGCTGACGACGGCGCCCAAGCGGCGGGCGGTTGCGATGGCCTGCAATCCGGCAACGCCCGCGCCGATGACCAAAATGCGCGCGGGCGGAATGGTGCCGGCCGCGGTGGTCATCATCGGCAAAAGGCGCGGCAGCGTATTGGCCGCGAGGATGACCGCTTTATACCCGGCAATCGACGCCATCGACGACAGCGCGTCCATGCTTTGCGCGCGCGAAATGCGCGGCACCAGTTCCATCGAGAACAAAGTTGCGCCGGCGGCCGCGAATTTCGCCGCCAAATCGGGATTCGATAAAGGATCGCAAAAGCCGATGGAGACGTGCCCCTTCGAGCCTTCGGGCAGAGGCACGCGGACGTGCAGCAGGATGGCCGCACGCTCCCG
>JBEKOZ010000481.1:0-4474 GCA_049521275.1 Bryobacteraceae bacterium
CGTGTTCGCCGGTTTGAACACCACCAACACCGATCCCGGCCCGGCTGGCGACGGTGCGCCCGGTCTGGTGCGTGCCGATCTGGTGTTGCCGAACGTTTCCACCTACAATCCCCGCGGTGAACAGAATATCGGCGGAAATTCCGGCAACTACTTCTTCAATCCGCTGGCGTTCTCCTCCACCCGGTTGCTCAACCTGGACGGTATCGCCCAGAACGACGCCGCCGGATTGAACGGCGTCTACACGGAAGGCACCCTCGGCCGCAACGCATTTCGCGGTCCGGGAACCATCAACACGGACTTGGCTCTGTCGAAGCACTTCAAGTTTTTTGAGGACAAGTTCGACGCCGAGCTTCGCCTGGACGCATTCAACGTTTTCAATCACACGAACTTCACCAGTCCGAATACCAACATCTTCAGCAGCCAATTTGGCCAAGTCTCAACGGACGCCGGCCCAAGAGTGCTGCAACTGGCTCTACACGTCCGGTTTTAGCCGCGATTTAGTTCGTCAGGGCCGCTAAGCCGGACGCGGTATCGGCAGCCAAAGGAATCACCGTGCTGAGCCGCGTAAGGTTCAGCACTTCCCGTACGCGTGGGTTCGCGCCGGCCAATATGAAGCGGCCGCCGGCTTTCTTGGTTGTGGAGGTATAAAGGTCGACCAGGAAACCGATCTCTGTGGAGCAAATCGACGATACCTCGCTCAAATCGACGAGCAGTTTAAGGTGGTCTTGAGCTTTAATCTCGTCGGTCTTGGAGCGGAGGTAATCCGGATCCGTGGCCATGACGAAGCGCCCTTTCAGGCGGAGCATCCCGACGCCTTGCCGGCTCTCGATCTCAATGAGCATGGGGCTCCGCGGGACGCGGAATCTTCGCGTCGGTCATTGCCGCATTATACGCGAACCACGCCATGACTGCCGCCGCCTGGCGAATTTCGCTTACATCGACGCGATCCACGGTGTCCACATTGGTGTGATGCGTGCGGACATCGTAGTTCACGTAGTCTTGAATAGGATTGAAACCGGGAACGCCGGCGTCGGTGAAGCTGATATGGTCCGTGGAGCCGACGGGCTCGATCACATTGCGCCTTGCGCCGAAGGTCTTCAGCGGTTCCAGCCAGGCGTCGAAGAGCGGCTTGACGGATTCCATATTCTGCAGGTACCAGCCGTAAATCGGGCCGGTTCCGTTATCGATATTGAAGTAGACGTCGAACTTTTCCTTCTCCACTCCGGAAAGATGCTGCGCGACCCAGGCACGGGATCCGAGCAAGCCCTGCTCCTCTCCGCCCCACAACGCGACGCGAATCGTCCGGCGCGGCCGGGCGCCGATCGCTTTCAGAATGCGCAGGGCTTCCATCACCGTGGCGGAGCCGTCGGCGTTATCGGTAGCCCCGACGCCGGTGTGCCACGAATCGAGATGGCCGCCGATCATCACCACTTCATCGCGCACCGCCGGGTCGGCGCCGGGAAGTTCGGCGAGCACGTTATAGGCGTTCCCGTTGTCGGCGTCGTAATACTTCGTTTGCACGTTGACCCGCAACTTGACCGGGACGTTCTGCTCGATCATGCGCGCGATCATGTTGTAATGCTCGGCACTCAGGGTGACGGTGGGTACGGCGCCCTCGCCGCCGTCGCGCCCGGTGACGAATACGGTTCCATGCTCGCCCCGGCTGGGTTTGAGAATCACGCCCGCGCCGTTTTCCCGAAGCGATTGCGCGATGCGTTGCGCCGGAGTCGGGTTGCCGCGTCCCCCGCGCCCGGCGGGGCGCTGTCCGACGCTTGTGGCGTAGGCAGCGGACATCGGCACATAGCCCGGATCGCTCGGCTGAGGACGATCCTGGCGCACGAAGTTGTTCATGATGGGATCGGTCATGATGATAGAGCCCTTCAATTGCCCGCGTAGATCGTTCACCTGCTCCGGCGACTTTCCTCCAATCCAGACGGGCGCGCCGACGAGGTCGCCGGCGGTTGAGGGTGACCATCCGTCGGCGTAACCGATCAGCGGCAGATAACGCGGTTCGATCATCTCGACGGTGAGTTTTTCGAGCGTCCAGCCGCGGCCGAAGTGCCATGGCTCCAGCCGCGCGTCGGTCAGCCCATAGGCGGCGAGCCGTTCGCGCGCATACTCGGCGGCGCGCTTGTGCGCGGGGGAAGCGGTTAGCCGGGGTCCGATGGTGATGGTGAACATGTCGAACACGGGCGCGACCTGAGAATGCTCCGTCGCCTCGGCGCGAATCTTGGCCAGCAAGTCGCGGTCTGGAGCCTGAGCCTGGACCAGCGCGGCGCCAAGCAGGAACGACGTCAGGTTTCTGCGCATGTCGAACCATATCGTATCACCGCCCGTTGGTCGGCAGTTCCACCAGTGGCCTGTCGCAGAGATATGCTCAATGTGGCGCACGCACTCCTGCGTGCCGCGTCGAGACTCGTCTCGACGCCTCGTCTGCGCCCGCACATACGTCGTCCATAAATTTGCAGCCAAGGCATCCGAGCCGCCATGCGTAGCATGCGGTTTCTCCCGCTTATCCTTCGCATGGCGGCTCAGCGTCCTTACCGTGAACTTATGGACGATGTACAAGTGGCATGTCCCGGTCATTCCGACAGCTGTCCGCATGCTGACGCATGGCGGTTCCGTGTTGAGGCCGAACAGTAAGGGCCGCGATCGACTGGTCCGGCACGCAGTCACCATGGAACCGCCATGCGTCAGCATGCGGACCTAGAATGACCGGGACACTCCGCTAGTCCTTTCCGAGTGCGAGAAAGACAGCCGTTGGAACCAGGAATAAAACTAACGCAGCGGCCAGCACTAAGGCGCCGTGTTGAACGAAAAGCGCAGCCGCGGAAGGAATGCTCGACGCCATCCAGCGGAGTGCCGACTGAAACCACGTCGACGTCGCGCCAAAGCACGCCCCCAGCAGGCCGACCGCGCACCCGAATGCGACCACCTGAACGGCCGAAATCGGACGGCCCGCGGTTTCGGCGGCTTCACGGCGTCGGCGAAGCTGGGCGAGCCACCAGACACGGCCGGAATCGGGAACAACGGCACGCGTTCGAAGGTCCTCCCGGGCGTCATCCATGGCACTGGCGATGGCGACCACATCGGAGCAGATCGCGCATCCGGTAACGTGCGCCCGCAGATCATCGTTCACACGCTGCGGCCAGCGGGATTGGAGAGCGGCGGCCAGGGCATCGGCTTCAAACTCGCACTCAAAGAGCTTCATGGTTTGTCCCTTTCCGGCGCGCGGCCCAACAGCGCGGCCAGCCTTCGGCGCGCGCGAAATAACATCGGTTTCAAACTGCCCGGCCGTAGTCCGAGCACTTCCGCGATTTCGCGGTGAGAGGCCCCCTCGGCATAGGCGAGCCACAACATTGCCCGCTCGCGCGGCGTGAGATGGGCCATGGCATGCGCAAAATCACTTCGCTCCGCGGTGGCGTCCCGACCGCTGGAAGGAGCGCGCTCGATGTCCGCCGATGACAGATTGAAGGGCGCGCGAATCAGGCTCCGGCGTCGGGCATCCCGTGCCAGATTCGTGGCGATGCGGTAGAGAGAATTGCGGCGATGCGACTCGTTCTCGTGCGCCGCGGCGGCGCGGAGAAAACGATAGAACGTCTCCTGGAGCCAATCGTCCGCCAGCTGCCGGTCGCCGGTGACCCGGGCGAGATACACCCAGACTCCGCGGGCAGTCCGGTCGTAAAATGCGCGAAACGCGTCCTCATCCATCACGAAGCCCGCGCAGATATCGTCCAGTGCCGCGGCGCGGTTGACATCGGTGAAGGTCATGTCACGAAACATAAGAGAGGGTTGTCATTCCTGGGCCCCGGAGGCGCCGATGAGCCCCAGCCGCTGCGAAATGACAAACGAAATGATCGCAGAAACTAAGAACCCCAGACCAAGCGCAATGCCGAGAACGCCTAGCGCATGGAGCGGCTGAGCAGCGTCGTCGGCGACCCGCGCGCTCACCACCTGGAGGCCGATACCGCCTGCCATCAGCACAACCCCCCCTTGTACCGACCAAAGAATCCGGCTGAGAGGCGCGCCCACGCTCCGCGGAGCCCCGTCGAGCATGATCGGCGTCGACTGGAGGAATTTAGATCCCGCCGGCGACTCGATGTAAGCGAGCAAATCGTTGTTCGCCGTAAATCGATCCAGGATTTTCGTGTGTACCTCGGTCTGCACCTTGGCAAGCCTGTTCCAGCGGCGGTAGTCGATGAGCGTTCGAATCAGCCAGACCAGCAGTCCGATCCCCATGCCGAAGCCGGTAATCACCGCCAGGCCGTTTAGAACGTCGTTCCACATCTCTGTAACCCTGCTGGCATGATCCTGAGGTGAGCGAGGCGGAAAGTCGCCGATATAGAACGACGGATTGCGCGCAATCTCGGCATGAGCATTTATGTAGCTGACCAGGGCTGGATAAGGGGCGAGGTACGACTGATCCTCCAGAAGTCCCGGGTCCAGCGCGAGGACGTTTCGCAGCGAAGGTGGG
>JBEKOZ010000482.1:0-4468 GCA_049521275.1 Bryobacteraceae bacterium
GGCAGCGGCGGATTGGACCGGCGCGCCGCTCGAATCACCGGGACATCCCACTAAATCAAGTGCGCGAGCGAAAGCGCTACGTAGGCCGCCGCCATCAACACCACCACCGCGACTCCCGCCAGAACCATCAGGCCCGCCACCGACTGTAAGGGCCCGGGCAGAAACCGCATGAAACCGGGCAAGCCTTCGAGATTCGGCGCCTGCTGCGGAACCGGCGCTCCGGACAAGGTGGTGACCGTCGCGATCTGCGAAGCATCCGCGCGCGGCGCCTCCGGCTGCCTGTCGCCCGAGGGGGGACCGCTGGACGTTCGCTGCGCGCTTCGCCCGCGCCCGGATACCGGACGCGACGGATCGAGGATCTGCTCCAGTTCTTCCACCACGATTCCCAGCCCCGGCGGCCTTAGCGCCGGCTGCTTCGCCGTGCATTTTTCAATCAGAGCGCTGATGGCGGGCGGCAGGTTCTGCGCTCGCAAAGGCTCCAGATTAATCGGCTGGTATAAAATCTGGTTGAAGATTTTTTCCACCGATTCGCCGACGATCGGCTTCAATCCGGTCAGCACTTCGAACAGCAGAATGCCGAACGCATACACGTCCGCCTGCGGCGTCACCGGCTGCCCCAACACCTGCTCCGGAGCCATGTAATACGGCGTTCCCAGCGTGAATCCGGCCCGCGTCAGCGCGATCCCTTCGGACTTCGCGATGCCGAAATCCATCAGCTTCACCTTGCCCGTCGAATCCAGATTGATATTCTCCGGCTTGATATCGCGATGGATAATTTTCTTGGTGTGAATGTAGTCGATGGCCCGCGCCACCTGCAGCACGATCCTCAGGCGGCTGGGAAAATCGCCCAGATGCCCGCGCTTGATGGCGTCGCGCAGACTTTCCCCTTCGAGAAACTCCATCACGATGAACGGGCGGCCCTGGTCCTCGCCAAAATCGAAAACGTTAATAATATTTTCGTGGCTGATGTTGGAGGCGGTCCGCGCTTCCTGCAGGAAACGAGCCTTCGTTTCGGTGTCCATCACGCCCGCTTCGGTCAGAATCTTCAGCGCCACGCGGCGTCCCAGCACGCTGTCTTTCGCGCGGTAGACATGAGACATGCCTCCGCCCAGAAACTCTTCGAGTTCATACTTGCCGACGCGCGTGTTTGGAGGCTTCTGTTCACCCATCAACGTGCCACCGGAACAACACACTTCAGTTTAGACAAAAAATCCTTGCTGAATACAGCCGGACCATTGGTCCCCACCGTGAAATCGTAGGTCAGCGGCTTGCCGTTGATCTTGGTCGGCTGCTGATCGCGGCCGGAAGTGACGCTCCAGCTGAACACGTTGTTGGTGGTCTTGTCCGCGTCGGCAAAGAAGCGGAACACCGCCCAGTTTCCGTCATAGTTCTTCGCCTGTTGCGCGAGCGTGGTGCCCACCAGCTTATAATCGAATTCGAAATTCCGCGTGCCTGACCCTGGCCACGCATACGAATGCTGCGTGCCGCCCTTCAGTTTCGACAGCGTGCCATTCACCGTCACATCGAACTCGTCGATCAATTCGGATTTCTGGGGCGTCAGCGAATATTGATAATTCATCTCCGCACCGTCGTCTCCGTAGATCGCGTGCGAGAACTTCATCAGGTTGCCGATAAACGTCGCAAAGCCGGGATTCAGCGCCGGCGTGCCCGTCGGGGAACATTGGCCGTTGGAGCATTGCAACGCGGTCTTCAGGCTCTTCTCATAAAAGGTCCACAACTGGCCCGTCTTCGGTTGCAGCAGCGCGCCCAATTCGTCCAGCTTCGCCTCGTCTCTGGCCGTCGGATCGAAGGGGAACTTATGCAGCGTCGCCTGATTGAAGGCCTGGCAGAAGCTCTGCCCGGCGCCTTTCAGATCGCTCGACACCATGCCGCCCAGATAGGTGATCGGCTGGAGCAACAACTCCGTCGATCGTTGATCCATCTGCGCCTCGGAGTCCGGCGGAAAGCCCCCGCCGAGAGCGCGGGCCGTCAGCGTTGCATTCTGTTCGCTATCGCGCATGCCCTTCGACGCGTCTTCCTTGTTCGCCGACGGATCCGCGGCGCGCTCCACCGCTTGTTGCAGAGCCTGCAAACCGGCGTTATAAGGCTTGTTCGCATCGACGATGTACATCTGCGTGCTGGAGCAGGGCACCACCCCCTGCGGAGCCTTGAATTTATCCGCCACGCCCGGCACGTCCACGCAGGTGTTCTGCGAAACCCACCAGAACAGCCCCAGCAGAGGCGCCGCGTTGCCGGTCAGCGTCGTCAGCTTGTTGGATGCGTCTTTCAAATTCGCGTACCGGTTCACGTTGCTCTTCCTCAGCACGTTCCGCCACTGCTCGATGTAGCCTTTCGAGTACAGATCCATCAGGCTTTGCTGCATGCTCGCCTTATCCGGCATCTGCCCTTTGTAAGGACCCAGCACCCACTCCTCGCCCGCGAAATCCTGCTTGCGGATCGCATCCTGAACCAGCTTCGCTCCGTCCTTTGTGAACGCACCGCGCACCGGCTCCGTGCTGGTCACCACCTGCGCCGTGCCGGGAAACCTCTGATTGAAACTCACTGGCGGAAATTGTTTATCCGCCATGCTGAGCAAGCCCTGATACACCCGTTGGATTCCTGAAAACTGCGAAAGATAAATGCGCGACTTGGTCACCGCGTCTCTGTCCGCCTTGTCCGAATACGGATTGCCGCGGTGCAGATCGCCCGCATAAAAAGAGAACTGCGACTTCGCCAGGTCCAGCCGTTCTTTTCCGATCTCGCCGTCGCGGCCGTTCACCCACCGGGAATTGAGCTTGGACGCGAGAAACGACTGCAATCCCTCATCCGACGATCGCTTCCACTCCGAAGTCGTCAACAGGTACGCCTTCAGCGAGTCGTACGGCGGACCGTATTCATCGGCCTGCCCCGGCGCGGCGGGCAGGTGTTGCATAGACGCCAGCATTTGCCCCTGCGTCCCGCCGAACAGCAACTGACGGAACTTCGCGTAATAAATCTTGCGGACATCCGCCAGGATATCGTTGCCTTTATAAAGGCCGAAACGCAGACGGAGGGGAGCGCCATCGCTCCAGTTCGTCAAGTCGAACAACGTCTGCCGCACCGTGTCGAGCTTTTGCAGCGAATCGAGCGCCGGCACCGCGCCACCCGCGCCTTCGCCCGCGGGAATGCCGCGCGCAGCTGTCAGAACCTTGTCTTCCAGCGCGCGATTCCCAAAATACGACCAGATAAACAGGATCGAGCAAAGCACGCACAACCCCGCCGCCGAAGCCAGCATGATCCGCTTCAGCAAGCTGGTCTTGGTGCTGGATCCGCTGGCCGCGCGCGCGTTGGCGTCCGCCAGCACCACGTCGTTGAACAAATGCCCCAAAAATAACCACTGCGGGACTCGTTTGCCCGCCGCGCCCACTTGCGCAACCGACTGTTTGGCCTTTTGCTCCGCCTGGAATCCGGCGCGGAACATGCGCGTCGCGCCGCCCGGCTCCACGTGCTCGGACCCTCTCTCCGCGGCCGTCGTCGGACCGACCAGAGGTCCCGCCGGAGCCTCCGCGGCCGCCACCGGCCTCACGCCCGAAAAATAAAACCCGCGCAAAAACGGGCTCGACCGGATCTGGCTCGGCCGGCAAACGTCAACTAGAAACTGCACCATGGAATTCCGCAGCTTGCGAAACTCGCGGGGAAATTCGTACGCCTGCGGCACCTTCGTCTGGTCGCCTTCGCGCGGCAGCAGCAGCAGCCGCTGATCGCAGAAGGAGTGGAACAACTGGTTGAACGCCCAGGTCAGACGCTGCGTTTCTTCTTCCGCGTAAACCCCGCCCGCCGCGGGGTGACGGATCGGCACCGTCGCGCCCACCACCTGTCCCGCCTCTTCCGCGCTTAAATTGCGAACAAATTCGGCGAAAAACGGAATGCGGTCGGCGCGCGAGAACAACACGTACACCGGAAAGCTGATTCCCAGAACTTCCGAAATCTCTCCCAGCCTCGCTTGCAGGTAGCGCGTCGCGCTCACGATCGCATCGGCCGCGCCCGCGCGCGCGAACGTCTCCAGATCGAAGCACAACAGCACGCCCCGCGGAGCCTGCCCGCTCGCCCCCAGCGATTTCAGACGCGATGGCGCCAGCTTTTTCACCAGGCTGGTCCACGACTGCGGATTCGCCATCAGTGCTCCGCCCGCTTCGACGAACACCGTCCCCCGCGCAAAGAAAATGTTGGCCGCCCGCGTCGGCGCCACCACGTTGTCCTGATAAACCTGCCCGGCGAGCAGCTCCGGATCGAGCCCCGAATTCAGAATCGTGCTGGTTTTCGCCGTGCCCCTGTCGCCGATCACGAAAATCATCGGCAGATTCGCCACACCCGCGCCCGCTCTCGATTGCGCCAGACGGGCGCTCGCCGCGCGCACCAGATCGTCGGCCTCGCCCGCGCCTCCGCTCGCCGCCGGCGCGCCTTGCGTCCCTTGCGCGCCTGCCCCCGG
>JBEKOZ010000483.1:0-4466 GCA_049521275.1 Bryobacteraceae bacterium
GCATTGCCGACGTGCTGGCGATAGTCCGTCAGCCGCTCCGGCGAAAACCGCACTGTCCCAAGCACGGTGGCCAAAAAGAACAACCACTGATCATGCGGGGAGCGGTCCCGCCGATCATTGCTGTCGGTCGATTGAGCCCATAGGTCCGACAGCGCCAACAGCGAGCGATGGCACACCATCGAGAATCCGTAGGGGCTGAAAAACGAACAGACCGAGAGCGGCGGATTGCTCGCCGGCAGAGAGAATATATTGGCGGGTCCGGTCCGCTTGCCCGTCCCGTCGATGAGCCATGCATCGTGGAAAAACAGCAAGGCGTCCGGATCGTCCATGGCCCGTTCGGCGATCGCGAGCTTAGCGGGGTCCCACACATCATCCTGGTCGCAGATCGCAACCAGGTCTGACTCGCAGTGCGCCAACACCGACATGAAGTTGCGCCGCCAACCGAGCCGTGGCTCGTTGCGATGAAAGCGCACGGGAAACGGCGCGGTCCGCGCAAAGTCAGTAACAATCTTGCATGTTTGATCAGTCGATTGATCGTCGGCAAGAACGAGCTCCTCGGGCAGCCTCTCCTGGGCGGCGATGCTGCGCAGCTGCTCGCCTAGGAAACGCTCGCCGTTATAAGTGGTCATGGCCACGCTGATCGTCGCCATCGCGCTAACTCGCCATCCGCTTTATCGACAGGCGCAGTATCCTTTCGGCAATCGCCTTTCCCGTATCCCCCAGTTTCGGCTCCATCATGATTCCGAAAGCCAAGAAAGCGATTCCTAGTACGCTTCCCAGCGCCAGCGCGCTGACCGGCGCAGGTTGCTGGCCGGCCGCGATGGCGAAGCTTAGCATCATGAGCCCGACCGCCGGCAGAGCGCGCAGCGCCATGCCATGCAAGGAGCGCGCGAACCACAGCAACGCCAAGCAATCCGCGCTGACGCGCAGGGTCCAGGCCAACGCCGCGCCCGGCAGCCCGGCATGCTCGATCAACAACCACAGGCCGAGCAAGAAGGGCACGATCTCGACCATGTGCAGATGGGCCGTTACGTTCGGCCGTCCCTGCGCTTGCAACTGGCTATACGGTAGCAAGGCCACCCCGTTCATCCAAGCGCCGAACAGCAGGATCTGAGCAACCAACGTCGAGGCCTCGGCGAACTCACGCCCGACCCACAGGTTGAGAAACGGGCCAATCACGACGATTGCAGGACCGCAGATAGCGCCAAAGACGTAGATTAGCGACAGCGCTGCGCGTCCGGTCAGATGCCGGCCCGTCTCGATTGTCTCGCGTGACAGCCGCGGGAACAGGGTGCGCGCCAGCGCTTGAGCCAACACTTGGCTGCGGATCGCGAGATTCATCGGCACCGCGTAGTGGGCGACCGCCGCAGCGCCTAACATGCGCCCGATAATCATTTGGTCGAACGTATCCAGAATGGGGCTGATCACGCTGGAAACGCTCACCCACGCGCCGTAGCCGAATAGCTTACGCGCCCAGACGAAGTCGGGCGCGAACGAGTGGATCGGCCGCTCCACCCAGAACACGGCTGTCAGCATCGCTAGCACCACGCCCAATCGGACGAGCATGACCGCGGGGATGATCACGGTGAGCGACGGCCCGAAGATCATGACAGAGATCAGGGGCAAGACCAGGCCGAGAACGACGCCGCAGGAGTTTAGCGTGGTCGCCAGCAGGAATCGCTCGCGCGAATCCAGCGCGCCGATAGCGACACCGCTCAGCAGCCCGAGCGGTAGCATCGGCACCATCCACGGGAACGCCGCAACGGCTTCGTGCGCGAGCTCGCCCGATAGCGGGAACCAGCGCCACAGCAGCGCCCCGCCGATGGCATAGAACACCGCGCTCGCGGTCAAACCGAGCATCAAGTTCAGATAGAGCGTGGTAATCAGCACCGAGCTGCGCTCGCGCGACGAGGCATGCGCCAACTTGCCGAGAGCGTTAGCGGCCGCGCGCGACAGGCCGAAATCAAGCACGCCCAGGTAGCCGAGCAGGATCCAGGAGAGCGTAACCACACCATAGCGCGCAGCGCCGATGGCATGGATGTACAGCGGCACTGTGACGAAGGACACAACCATGGGGAGCAGCGGGCCGACAACATTCGCGACCAGATTGCGCGAAAGTGAGCGGCCCATTGGAACGCTTTTCATTACATCTCCTGGCCACCGCCTAATTCGCCTGGGCTTGCCAAGGTGGTCGCAAAGGCCCGATGCTTATACACATCTCAGGAACGGTTTATATCCCTGAGACGTCACTGTGCAATTGCATAACACATCGAGTTCCACGACGCCGCCGCGCAATTGTCGCGCATAAATCCGCCGCTCGCTAATCACAAGACTGTTTTGATCCAGAATTGCCAGTAAATAACAGTAACACTTTCCACTCCGGAGGCCCGCGCCGGCTCGGTGGGACGCAGCACTCCAGCTGCAGGAGCTCAGTGTCACGCGTTCATACAGATTTAGGTTGATTTTTAATGCCGTAGCCGCGAGAACCGACTTTGGGGAACTAAAAATCGGTCTGCAGCGCGCTCGCCATAAAAGATGCAAGCGTTAAACCGCGGGCGCCAACCTTCTAGACCTAAGTCTTCATAGCCCCGTCAGTGATCCCCGCAGGAGAAGGCAGCTGCGCCCAGTTCTTAAGGTTATCGCTAGTCCGTGTCGGCGCGCCCAGGCGGGTAGCCGCCTCGGAGGCGCGAAGGCTCCACCTTGCCGTGCGCGGCGGGGGACTGATAGGGATGGCCCATTCGTTGCCTGTACGATGGCCGACCCAGATTGGGCCAATGCAAGCGCACGTGCTGGGATCGATGGGAGCCGGGAGCCACAGTGGCAATGACGCTGTCAACACGCAGGGGCGCCTCTGCGCCTCATACCCGGCAACTGGTTTGCACGCTCGCCGAGCACCATTATTTCTACGGCGTCGCCGCGCTGGTCAACTCCGTAGTGCGGGCCGGATTCGAAGGAACCGTCGCAATCGGCTTTCGCGGGGAGCGTCCTAATTGGCTTGAGCGATTTGCGCGAGATCCGAAGTTGGACACCTATGCCATCACCCCTTCGGTGCAACTGCGGCTCATCGAGGTTCCGGGCCCGTGGCATCTGAATAACTGCAAGCCCCACTTCATCGAGGACTTGCTATTCAAGACGTATCCAGAGGCCGATCTCGTCTATTATTTCGATACAGACATGGTCATCACGCATTCGTGGAGCTCGTTCGCCCGGTGGGCCCACAGCGGCGTGGTGCTCGTGCTCGATCCCGCAGACAGCCATATGTCGCCGCACCACGTTTACCGGCTTGGGTGGCGCGATCTTGCCGCTCGGCAGAACCGCAGCTGCCGTGAGTTCACCGGTTATGTCAACGGCGGCTGCATCGGCATTTCCCGGGCCTACGCTGACTTCGCCAGTGTGTGGAGCCGCCTGATGGAGGAATTGGAGCGCGATGGCGCAGATATGCGTAGGATGAAGAACGCCACGGGCAAGCTTGAGTACTCCCGCATGGACCAGGATGTCCTAAACGCAACAATTATGGCGACCGACACCCCGATTTGCTTATTCGGATCTGAGGCGATGGGCATGTTTCCGTTTGTCAATACGATCATGCCGCATGCGATGTGGCACAAAAAGCCGTGGCAGCGGAATTACATTTTTGATGCACTACGAGGCCTCCCACCCACGCGGACGCACTGGGCGTACTGGGAATTCGCAGACGGTCCGATCCACCCGTTCAACGAATTTGTCTTATTTCGCAAACGCGCCGAGCTTAGGGCGGGGCATCTGATTGGCATGATGCACACCAGGAGTTCTCGCGACGTCTGAGGGCCCACACTGTGGAGCTCCCCTGTCATTCCCGACGACGTCCGTTCTCCGCGGTCGTCAAACCCCGCCTTGAACCTGCTGGCGCGCGCCTGGGTGAATGTGTGAGTGAAGCGAACGTTTTGACGTGAGACGTAAGAAATTTCACGCTTCCGCCATCTTACGCCGGCACAGCTTTTTGATGTCCGATCAAGGCGTTCAAGGCGTCACCATGCCCGGATGATCGAGCTGAAGCCGGGCCGTCGGGGTCCCTGCATTTTTCTTGTGCCTGGGCTAGGCGGTCGGGTGGAGGGATTTTCTGACCTCGCAACGTTGCTGGATACTGAGATACCGCTGTTCGCAATCGAGGCGCAGGGCGTCGACTCGGTGAGCGATCCGGACCAAGACATGCACGCGATGGTGCAGCATTATATCGACCGGATCAAGACTGTACAAAAAGACGGTCCATATTTCTTGATGGGACGTTCATTCGGCGGGGCGGTCGTCTTTGAAATGGCTCAGCGGATCGTGGCGATGCGGGACCGCGTGGGATGCCTTATCCTGCTCGATACCTGTTTCGTCCCGGTGTTTGCTGGCGCATTCTTATCGAGTGATTCGAAGGCTGCGTTATGGGCCAGGTTCTTCATGGGAGCGCCACAACGACGGAGCGGCTGTGTTCGGCGTCA
>JBEKOZ010000484.1:0-4457 GCA_049521275.1 Bryobacteraceae bacterium
GCCCTGCGCGGAGTGTACTTCGCCGTGCTCTTGCCGCCATTAATCTTCGCCAACAAGCTTCGCCCATCAAACGCCTGGGCCTTCGTTTTCGCCATGGAAACCTCCGCACAAGTCCGCCTTTGCGGGATTAAAACAAATGCGGTAAAAATGATTTAATCCTCTGGGCTGCAACCCCGCCGGTTTACATCCTGGAGTTTATCTTACCTCACCGAATTACCAAGGTCTAGTGCTTTCTTATGACTGGGAACTGAGGAAAATCAGTGATTTGGGCTAGCCGTACTACCGGTGCGTGCGGCGCCTCGGGCTTCAGTCGCTTGAGCATGGCGATCTCGTCGCATGCTTGAAACTTAGGGCATCGGAGGCAGTCTTTCCACGCCTTGAGCGGCAATTCTCCCCGATCCACTTCATCGAATCCAAGCTTCGCAAAGAATCCGGCAACATAAGTAAATGCAAAAATCGAATGCAGTTCCTGGGCGCGGGCTTCCCCTTCCAGGGTCTCGACCAAAGCCCGTCCGATCCCCTTTGTTTTCACCGCTGGATCCACCGCAAGGCTACGCACCTCGCCCGACGAAGCTGAATAAAAATGCAAGGCTCCACATCCCACCAGACGATCGGCATCCAAGGCGACGACAAAATCCCGAATATTCTCCGCCATTTCAAATTCGGTACGCGGGAGCATGACCCCCTTCGCCGCATAAGCATTAATTAGATCGAGAATAACCGGAATGTCCGTGAGCGAGGCTTTGCGTATTTCCAACATCAGCCGATGATCCTGGTTCCCATGTCGCTATTTATAAAAAATTTGTAAAAAACTCCCGGAGCAATTACAATTTCCTTGATTCCCGCCCGCAGCGCCGAAACAGCCGCTTCGAGTTTTGCCTGCATGCCGCCCGTGGCCACTCCTGTGTCGATCAAATTCGCCGCCTCCGCCGCGGTCAGCGATTCGAGGACGTTCCCCGCCGCATCCTTCACCCCATCCACGTCAGTCAAAAAAATCAGCTTTTCCGCGCCGAACGACGACGCGCAGGCCACCGCCATCTGATCTGCGTTGACGTTATACACCACCCCGTTCGCGTCACCGGCAACACACGCCACCACGGGAATATAGCCCTCTCCTGTCAACAGATGGAGCAGCCGCGCGTCGGACCGCACCGGTTTTCCCACCGCGCCCAGGTCTTCCGACAACAGCTCCGCATCCACCAATCCCGCATCGAGCCCAGTCAGCCCCACCGCGCGCGCGCCCGCTGCTCGGAAGGCTCCGACCAGTTCGGTATTGACCGTTCCCGCGAATACCTTGAGCACCGCGTCAACCACCTCCGGCGTGGTCACACGCAGACCGTTGACGAACCGGCTTTCGATGCCGCGTTCGGCCAGATATCGCGTCATTTGTTTGCCGCCTCCATGCACGACCACGACGGGGTGCCCGATCCCGGCGATTTCGCGCGCCAGCCGCGCCCGCGACTCGGGCGAATCCAGAAGAGTTCCGCCCAATTTAATCAATAACTTCACAGTAAGCCCGCTGTTTCCGGAAATCCCATTGCGAGGTTCATGTTCTGGACCGCCATTCCGGCCGCGCCTTTGATCAGATTATCGATCGCGACCACCACCACGCCGCGGCCGGTTTTCGCATCGACGTGAACTCCGATATCGCAGAAATTGGTGCGCGCCACGGCACGAAGGTCGGGAAAACGGCCCTCGGGATAGATGCGCACAAAATGCTCATTTAAGTACCGATCCAAGTAGATTTTGACGAAGTTATGGTCATTTAAGGCACGGAAATAGATCGTTTCGAGAATCCCGCGTTCGATCGGCAGGAGCTGCGCGGTGAAGCTCAGTTCGGCTTCTTCGAGGCCCGAAGTCCGCAAAATCTCCGGCACATGACGGTGTTCCAGCACGGAATAAGCCGAGAAATTGTCCGTGACCTCGCAAAAACTGGTCTTCAGCGTCGGTTTTCGGCCGGCCCCGCTCACGCCGGATTTGGCATCGCAAACGATTCCCGCCGTCCGATCGATCACGCCCGCCTCGAGCAGCGGGCGCAGCGCCAGATTCGCCGCGGTCGGATAGCAGCCCGGGTTTGCAATCAATCGTTTGCCGGGGATGGTCGAGCGGTAAAACTCCGGCAGACCATAGGCCGCTTCCGCCAGCAAATCCGGTCTCGGGTGAGCGGCTTTGTACCAGCGCTGATAGTTCTCGACCGTTCCCAAACGGAACGCGCCGCTCAGATCGATCACCTTGGATCCGGCATCGAGCAGCGCGGGCGCCAGTTCGATCGAGACCTCGGGAGGCGTCGCAAGAAACACCAGCGGCAGGCCGGTATCCGCAGAATAAGGAAGCCGCCGGGGCACCGAAAAATTCGACGGCTCCTCCTCGCGATGCTCCAGCAGAACGGGCTCGACGTGCGGGTGCCGGGAAAGAATATTAACGAGTTCAGCCCCGCTATAGCCGCTGAACCCGACGATGCCGACGGGGATCATCTGATTAAGTATTCACCTTAGTGAATAATTATACCATCTCCCCTTTTGGGTCGTGTCTAGGTCCGCTGCTCGCTCACCGACCGCTCGGCTAAGTCTCCTATAACGGGCAGTTTATAGCTCTCGTCGTGGCTGACCTTGATCATCATGAAGATCCACGCCGCGAAAATGAGCAGCTGGAGCAGATGCGCGCCGAGCCTTTGAAACGGCATGCCGAAGCCGTCCGTCACGTAGAGAACCGGTTTGATCACCCATTCCACGATTAGCCACGCGACGAATACATAGAGGCCCTGAAAGGCGTGGAAACGGACCTTCGCATCCTGCCGGAATCGCTCGCTTGCCAGTACTACGATCGCGGCGATCCAGCCCACCCACGGGATGTAGCAGAGCAGCGACGCGTTGCGGCCGCTGATGCCGGAGAAGGGATCGGCCGCGGGTCGAGCGGCGCCCGCGCGCGGAGCCCCTTTTTGGGGAACGCCGCATTTGGCGCAGAACCGATCCGCGTCGTCGACCCGATTACCGCATTGAACGCAAAAAGCCATTGCTGGAAGGTAATACGATAATGTAACACTGAAGGTTCCGACGCGTATGATCCGTTCACTTATCTCCATTCTTCTATTTGCCGCCTCAGCGCAGGCTGCGAAGACTCTCGACATTTACTTCATCGACACGGAGGGCGGGCAAGCGACGCTGGTGGTTTCTCCTTCCGGGCAGGCGATGCTGATCGACACCGGTTACGCGGGCTATGGCGGACGCGACGCGAATCGCATCGCGGAGGCGGCCAAACTCGCGCATGTGAAGCGCATCGACGCGCTGTTCCTGACGCACCATCACGCGGACCATGCGGGCGGGGTGAAGAATCTGCTCGAAGTGCTGAAGGTGGAAGCTTTCTACGATCACGGCGGCGACGTCGAACACGACAATAAGTACTCCGAAGATTACACCAAGGCGATGGGCAGCTCTCCGCACACGGTCTACAAGCCGGGCGATAAGATCCCGATCAAGGATCTGGACGTCACGGTGGTGGTGGGCGGCCAAAAGCACATCGAGACGAAGGGCGAGCCGAATCCTTTTTGTGCCGGTCTTGCTCCGAAAGGGGGCGAAACGGGCGAGAATCCGCAATCCGGCGGGGTGGTGGTCCAGTTCGGCAAATTTCGCTTCGCCGATTTGGGCGACATCATCTGGAACGAGGAACTGGCTCTGGTGTGTCCGGAAAATCACGCCGGCAAGGTGGATCTGCTGCTGACGCCGCATCACGGCACGACCGTTTCGCCCGTGGCCGAGTATGCGCTGGCCCCGCGCGTGGTCATCATGAACAACGGCGCCACCAAAGGAGGGAAGCCCGAGGCGTACCAGATGCGGCGCGCGATGAAGGGCCTCGAAGACCTGTGGCAGCTCCATTTCGCGTTGGCCGGAGGGAAGGACGGCAACTCGCCCGACACGTTTATCGCGAACCTCAACGAAAAATGCGAGGGCAAGTATCTTAAAGTAACCGCGCGCGAGGATGGCTCGTTCACGGTTTACAATTCGCGGAACAAATATACGAAAACGTACGGCGGGAAATAGTTACTATAAAGGTGTCGAGTTGCGATGTCATGACACTAATCATCGACCTTCCGGACGAAGAAGTTGAAGCATTGGCCGCCAAGGCCCGGTCGCAAGGTATATCGGCCGAGGAGTACGTGCGGCTGGTGTTGGAGGACGACCTCAGGACCGGCCGCGCGCGACGTCCTGTTTCGCAATCCGTTCGCGAGATCTGGAGCGATATGCCCGACGACGTGCGCGCCAAACTCCCGCGCGACGGAGCCAGCCAGGTAGATCACTACGTTTACAAACTGCCGAAGAGAGAAGAGTGAGAGCCGTTTTTGCCGATACATTCTACTGGGTCGCTCTAACGAATCCCGAGGATTCCCACTTTCACGATGCACTCGCTATTGATGGCAATCTCGTCGGCGCGGCAATTACGACAACCGATGAAATTCTGAC
>JBEKOZ010000485.1:0-5400 GCA_049521275.1 Bryobacteraceae bacterium
GAACACCTCGTCGCGCGAATTCCTGTTGGGGCTAGGGAGTGGCGCGGGCGCGGCGTTCCTGGTGCTGTTATCGCCGGTCGCCGCCGGTGCGGCGTCTTTCGAAAAGGTGCCGGCTTCCGAACACATCGCGGCAAGCCTTTCGTTCGTCGCCATCGTTCTGCTCTTTGGCGCTTTTGGGGAGGAGATGCTGTTCCACGGCTACGCCTTCCAGCTGCTGATCCACCGCGTCGGCGGCTTCGCGACCATTCTGCCCGCGGCCGTGATTTTCGGCCTCGCGCACATGAGCAACCCGGATTCGAACCTGCTCGGCATTTTTAACACTGTGTTGTGGGGCATCCTGTTCGGCTACGCCTATTTGCGCACCAACGCGCTGTGGCTGCCCATCGGGCTGCATTTCGGATGGAACGTGGTGCTCCCCCTGTTCGGCGCGAGCCTGAGCGGGTTTACAATGGGTGTGACCGGATACGCGCTCCATTGGTCGGCCGGTAAACTGTGGAGCGGAGGCGGGTATGGCCCGGAAGGCAGCCTGCTCACGACCGTGGTCGTGGTGGCGCTGTTTTTTGTGCTGCGTCATTTTACGGTAGAGCAGGAACCGGGGTAGAGGTGCTCATGCGAATTTATCCGCGAGTACTGGCGGCATTGGCCGCCATAGCGTCGGTCACTGCCGTGATGGGCGACCAGAAGAAGCTCACCGAGGATCAGAAAATCGAGCTGTTGCGCGGCCTCCTCAGCGAGTACGCCACGGTGAAGGCTCCGCTGCCGCGATCGAAGAAGCCGCTCGAATTCAATTCCGACGGGACCTACGACAAACAGCACTGGCTTGATGTGGGCAAGCAGATGGGCCCCGCGGCGCGCATCGGCGATCTGGTGCAGATCACGCACGTCGGCATCGAAAAGGATACGATCCAGTTCGAGATCAACCATGGACTCAAGAATTCGGGGTCCTGGAAGGACCACGTGCAGGTGGGCATCGGCGGCGGCATGGCGCCGCTCTCGCGCAGCGACGCCAACGCTCCCGGCGGCACCAACATCGTTCTGAAATTCCCCGATACGATCGGCGAAATCACCTCGGCCGAGGTGAAGAAGATGCTCGAGCCGGTGCTCCTTTTCGAGACCCACAGCGCGACCGAAAATTACGCCGAAACGCTGCCGCCGCCCGTGAAACAGGCGATCGCCGAGAAGAAGGCGATTGAAGGCATGGATCGCGACCAGGTGCTGCTGGCGATGGGCCGTCCCGTGCGGAAATCGCGCGAGAGCAAAGACGGCGTCGACTACGAAGACTGGATCTACGGCGTGCCTCCCGGCCGCGTGACCTTCGTGACCTTCTCCGGACCCAAGGTCGTAAAAATCAAGGAAACCTACGCCGGCCTGGGCGGCAGCGTCGCGGATACGCCGAAGCAGTAATAGCTGTCCGAAACCGCTCCCTTCGGTCACGGCTCGGAAGAACGGCAGGACTGCTTACCGAGCCGTGACCGCAGGGAGCGGTGTTTTCATTGCAGGCGAATCCAAAAGGGGGATGCGTCTGCACAAATGATACATTGGTCGGATGCAATCGACGAAGTGCCGCAAATGCTCGGGCGACCTTCCCGAACATAGCCGCTTCTGCCTCTCCTGCGGCACGCCCGTCGCCGCCGATTCACTCGCCACGGAAACCGTCGCGACCTCCGGCTCGAAATCCTCGAAACTCCGCACTTCCTCCACTTCCTCGAGCGACGGCCGATTCCTCCCCGGCACCCTTCTTGCCGAGCGCTACCGCATCATCGCCAAACTCGGACAGGGCGGCATGGGCGAGGTCTATCGGGCCGACGACCTGGTGCTGGGCCAGCCCGTCGCGCTGAAATTCCTGCCGCCGGACGCCACCACCAATCCGCAGGCGCTCGACCGCTTCCGCACTGAGGTGCGCATCGCCCGCCAGGTCTCCCATCCCAACGTGTGCCGCGTCTACGACCTCGGCGAAATCGACGGCCACTTGTTCCTCTCGATGGAATACGTCGATGGCGAAGACGTCGGCGTCCTGCTGCGCCGCATCGGCCGCCTGCCGGAGGCCAAGGCGCTCGAAATCGCCCGCAAGCTGTGCGCCGGCCTCGCCGCGGCGCATGAAAAAGGCGTCCTCCATCGCGATCTGAAGCCGGGCAACATCATGCTCGATTCGCATGGCCAGGTCCTGATCACCGATTTCGGACTCGCCGCGCTGGCGGGCCAGGTGGAAGGCGCCGAAGTCCGCAACGGCACGCCCGCGTACATGGCGCCGGAGCAGCTCGAAGGCAAAGAGGTCACCGTGCGCAGCGAGATTTATTCGCTCGGCCTGGTCCTCTACGAAATCTTCACCGGCAAGCGTCCCTTCGACAGCGCCACGCTGGCCGACCTCGTCCGCACCCGCAACGAGAGCGCGCCGGCCAGCCCCTCCACGCTGGTTCCCGATCTGGATCCGGCGGTCGAGCGCGTCATCCTCCGCTGCATGGAGCGCGATCCCGCGCTGCGTCCGCCTTCGGCATTGGCCGTCGCGGCGGCTCTGCCCGGCGGCGATCCTTTGGCCGCCGCGCTCGCCGCCGGCGAAACTCCTTCGCCCCAAATGGTGGCCGCCGCCGGCGACGACTCCGGTCTTTCGCCGCGCGTCGCCCTCGCCTGTCTGGCCTTCGTCATCCTCGGAATGATCGCCACCTGCGTCCTCGGCGCAAGAGACAACATTCTCGAAATCGCCGCCTCCGATACCAGCCCCGACGTGCTGCAACACCGCGCGCGAACCGTCCTCAGCCGCTTGGGGTACACCGCGAAGCCCGCCGATTCCCTCAGCGGCTTCTATTTCGAAGTGGGAGGCCTTCGCTACCAGGAAAAAAGGGCCGGCGCGAAACCGGATTATCCCGCGCTCCTGGCCCAGCGCCCCAGGACCCTGGTGTTCTGGTATCGCGAAAGTCCGCGCGCGATGATGCCCGAAACCTATCATGACGAAACCATGACCCCCGGCGTCCCGCAGGGAGACGATCCGCCGCGGGACGTCCCCGGGATGACCTACCTGGTGCTGGACGACCAGTCCCGGCTCACTTATTTCGAAGCCGTCCCGCCGCCCTTGCGCCCGTCCGGTGAAGCTGCGCACCCCGCCGATTGGACCGAACTCTTCAAGCTCTCGGACCTCGACCCCGCCCAGTTTCAAAAAACGGAGCCGCTCTGGACCCCTCCCCGCGCCGCCGACGAGCGCGTGGCGTGGACCGGACTCTACCCCGGAACCTCGATTCCCTTGCGCGTCGAAGCCGCGGCCTGGCTCGGCCAGCCCGTTTTCTTCAAACTGGCGGGGCCCTGGAGCAAGCCTGCCTCGGAGCAATCGCAATCCGCCAGCGAGAAAACGAGAATCGTCTTTGGGCTGACGTTGGGGACACTCATCCTGAGCATCCCGGCGTGGCTCGCCTGGCGGAATATCGCGCGCGGCAAGGCCGACCGGCGAGGAGCCTTGCGCCTGGCCGCCTGCATTTTCGCGGCCTACATGCTCTTGTGGATCTTCCGCTGCCATTTCATGCCGGAGGCCGGATTGTTCGGCCTGTTCGTGACTGCGGTGTCGACCTCTCTGTTTAAAGCCGGGCTGAGCTGGACCCTGTATCTCGCGCTCGAACCTTATGTGCGCCGTCACTGGCCGCAGTCGATCATTTCCTGGAGCCGCCTCATCAACGGCCGGCTCCGCGATCCCACCGTCGGACGCGACGTATTGTTCGGGGTCGCCATGGGGACCTTGTGGACCGTCATTATGGGGATCTCCTCCGCACTCACCCGGACGGTGGGAGGCGAGCCCTCGTTCCACAACATCGCCTATTTGGAGGGTGTTCGCACCTCTCTCGGAGCGTGGACTATTCAGGTGCCCGGCGCGGTCATCGGAACCCTGCTGTTCTTTTTTATGCTGTTTATCCTGCGCGTCCTGCTGCGAAACCAGTGGCTGGCCGCAGCCGCGTTCGTCGTCGTCTGGACGTCGTATCAGGCTCTGGGAACCACCCACCCTTTGATCGACGTTCCCTCCCTCTTGGCGATTTATGTCATCGCCGCCCTGGCGCTGGTGCGCTTCGGCCTGGTGACGCTGGCCGTCGCGGTCTACATCGCCGATTCGGTCGGCAACCTCCCCATCAGCCTGAATCCTTCCATCTGGTATTTCGGGAACACCATGTTCGTGGTAGTGATCGCGGTCGTCCTCGCCGCCTGGGCATTCCGCGCCTCAACCGCCGGCCGCAAGCTGTTCTCCGCGGATCTGTTTGAATAACCCTTCCCTTGTAGGGCAGACGCCCTCGTCTGCGCCGTCTCAACTTCGGGGACAGTCCGCTATGGTACGAAGTGAGAAATCCCGTAAGCCGCCCGCAAAATAGCGAAAATACAAGCTTTAAGCGCGCCTCTTGGCGCCATCGACCGTTTGAGACCTCGAACCATAGCTGGTCAACTTCGGGGACAGTCCGCTATGGTACGAAGTGAGAAATCCGAGACCTCGAACCATAGCGGACTGTCCCCGAAGTTCCCCCCCGAAGTTCCCGAAGTTCCAAAGGTACTTGAGCACCCCAGCCCTCTCACACAAATAGTGATATACTAACGCGCTAAGCGTAGCGGTAATTTGTTTTCATAAATCAGGGCGCGAGTGTGTCCGGGTGCAGGCATGGGCATGCGCGTCCAAAGGGAAGGTGATGCTTTGAACGATCTTCTCGTCATTCGCATCTTTTTTATCGCCGTTCTCGGGTTCGCGGCCTTCTTCCTGAAGCCGTTCAATCTAAGCGGGCCGTTCGCCGCAGCCGTCGGAGCCGGGGCCGGACTAGGTGTTGTCCTCTTTGAAATCCGCATCAGGCAAGTGAGCCTCACCCGCTTGATCGGCGCTGCCGCCGGCAGTGTCTTGGGTATTTTCGGAGCCTTTCTCATCTCCCTCGTGCTCGGCCACGCCATGCCGGCGAGCACCACCACCATTCCCTTCGTCGAAGTGGTCTTGCTCGGTTGGATGACGTACTGCGGCCTGGTGGTCGGCGCGGCGAAAGGGGAATCGCTCAATCTGTCGGCGCTGGGCGGCTTGTTCGGGGTTGAAAAAGTAACCAGGACGGCATTCAAGATTCTCGATACCAGCGTCATTATCGATGGCCGCATTGCCGATATCGTGGAAACCGGTTTCGTCGATGGCACGCTCGTCATCCCTCAATTTGTGCTGCGCGAATTGCAACTGGTCGCCGATTCATCCGACTCCATGAAGCGCAACCGCGGCCGCCGCGGCCTCGATGTTCTCCAGCGCATTCAAAAAATGCCGCAGTTAAACATTCAAATCTTTGAAGATGACTTCCCCAATGTCCGCGACGTCGATATGAAATTGATTGAGCTGGCAAAAATGTATGACTCGAAGATCGTCACCAACGACTTCAATCTCAATAAGGTCGCGCAGCTTCACGGCGT
>JBEKOZ010000486.1:0-4449 GCA_049521275.1 Bryobacteraceae bacterium
GGACTCGCGCAGCGCGTCGCGCACTTCGGGAGCTGTCAGCGCGCGCAATTCCTCCTGGCGGGATTCCTTCAACCTGGTATGCGCCGCGCGGAGCTCCGCCGTCAAAATCCCCGGATGGCACATGAACTCGGTCGAGCCTTCCGGTAACGACCGGATCAGCGCCGCCACATCCGCAGCATCAAATCTCCCGGTGATCTGAAACCCCGCGAAATGGTCCGTCGACCGGCACCCGTGCCGTGTCAGCACTCGCTCAAACCGACTCCGCACGGTGCCTAAGGCCCGGCTCACCGCCCGTTTCTTCCACGACACGCCGCCCGGCTGTAGCGGAAAATCGAACGGCCGCCGCACCCACGGAATCTTGAACTCTTCTGAAATCCGCGCCACCGCCTCGAGCACCGGAGGCAGCAGATGCGTATGTTTATGCGTGTCAAGGTGGGAGGGCTGGAGCCCCGCGTCCATCACCCGCCGCACCTGCGCCGACAACTCGTCGTGGATCCGAATCCGCCCCAACGCCACCGCGCGCGTCAACTGCGCCAATGTTATCGGAAAAGGAGGCTGCCCGACCAGCACCAGGTGCACGCCGATATCCAGCGTCGGATGTTGCCGCGCCAGCCGCACGGCGTCATCGAATGCGGCGCCGACGCTCATGATCGTGGCCGCCGTCAGGATGCCGTTTAAATGCGCCTCAACGATCCCCTGGTTCACGTCCCGCGTGAAGCCGAAATCATCCGCGTTGACCACCAGCTTGCGCACTAGAACAGCTTCAAATAGATGGTCAGGAATTTCTTCGGATTCGCCCGGAAATCCTTCAACAGCGCGCGGACTTCCCGCGTGGTGCCGTCGAGGGTTTCATAGAGCGCGGGGTTGTTCAGCAGTTGCGCCACCGTGCCCTCGCCATTGTTGATCTTATCGAGCATCACATCCAGCCGCCCGATCGTCGCTTTGATTTCATCGTTCAGCTCGTCGGTTTTGAGGATCTTCCCAATCGTGCCCTTACCCTCGTTGATATCGGTCAGAATCTTGCGGAAATCGGCGATGGTCTTGCGCGTGTCGTCATACAACGCCGGGTCTTTCATGAGCTTCCCGATGGAGCCGTCGCCCTTCTCAACGGTGTCCATCAAGCCATTAATCCTGGAAAGCGATCCGCGAATATCATCGTACATCGCCCCTTTGTCGTGCAGCAGCTTGCCGACCGAATTCTGGTCCGATTCGGCGGCGGTGCGTAGCGTCACCACCAGTTTCTCCGCCTCCACCACGATGCTGGTCATCTTTTTCGCGATCGTATCATCCACCAGCAGCATGCCGATGGTGCCTTTACCCGCTTCCACCTGGCTTACGATCGCGTCCGCCTTCGACACGATGCCCTGCAACGCGGTCAGCGCGGTATTGCCCTGTTGCACGAAATCGTCGATGGTTGTCAGATCCTTGCTCGGCACTTCACCGCCCTTGGCGATGGATTGCTGGCTGCGCCCTTTCTTGATGTTGATGTACTTCGTGCCCAGGAGATTTCCAGCGGTAATCACGGCCTGGGAGTCGACGGGAATCGATTTCAGGTACGAATCCTCGATCTGCATCTGGACTTTTATGATTTTTCCAGGCTGGCTCGATCCCGACAAATCGACGTGGGTCACCTTACCGACGGTGATGCCGTTCAGCGTCACTTGAGCGGCAACGGCGATTGCCGCCGAATCGTCGAAATAGGTGTAGATGTCGGAGGTGCTCTTGAACAGGGTCGTCGTACCCGCCAACAGGAACACCAGAAAACCCAGGATGGCCAAAGCCACCGCGGCCATAATCCCGACCCGCAACTGCGACCATTTTGCTTTGCTGCTCACCGGCATAGGTTATTTCACGAACTTGCGAACGTACGTATCCTGGGACGCTCTCAACTCCTTCTCCGAACCATCAAACACCAAGCGCCCCTCATTCATCACCAGGAACTTGGTTCTCTCGCTCCCAGGCCCCTCACCCTCGCGCGCCGGTTCGATCTGGCCACTCTCAGGATTGTAGCGAAAATTCGCCATCAAATGCCCGTCCTGATAGCGATGCGTCACCAGGATGGCGGCGGTATTGCGCAAATCGCGTTCTTTGATGAGCAGATGGATAATCAGATTCGCCGTAATGGGGTCGAGTCCGGCAGTCGGCGAATCGTACAACACCAGCGGCGGTTCCGTAACCACCGCGCGGGCGATCCCCACGCGGCGCCGCATGCCTCCGGAGACCTCGTCCGGAAATTTTTGAACCGTGCTGCCCAGTTCGACGAAATTCAAGGTTTCGAGCACCTTTGCGTCCACGGCTTGCTGGTGCAACAAACCGTCGCCGTTTCTACGCACCTGCTGATTGAGGAGTGGATAAGCGACATTCTCGCCGATGGTCATCGAATCGAACAGTCCGCCTTCTTGAAACAGGATACCCACCTTACTGCGAATCGGGTACAGCGCCGATTCCTTTAGATCGGTTACGTCCTCGCCAAACAGCATCACGCGACCCGAGTCCGGCTTCACCAGTCCCACCGCGGTTTTCAGCATCACCGTCTTGCCGCTGCCCGCCGCACCGAACACCACCCGAGTTTCGCCCGCGCGCATCGCGAAGGAGACGTGGTCCAAAGCCGGCGTTTCCTCAAAGTGAAGACTCACATCGTCGAAGCGAAGGACTTCAGCTGTGGCGAAATCGGCCATGGTTTAGGTAAAGAACAACGGATCGATGAACGACGTAATCACGAAAATCCAGATCGACGCGACCACCACCGCTTGCGTCGTCGCGCGTCCCACGCCCTGAGTCCCGCCCGTGGTTCGCATGCCGTATAAGCAGCCCACCAGGGAGATGACGATGGCAAACAGAAACGGCTTGATCAGGCCTTGCGCCAGATCCTGATAGATCAACGCCCGCCATGCCGTGCTCCAATACATGGACCAGGTGATGTTCAGCAGGCCGAAGGCGATGAGCGCGCCGCCGATCAAGCCAATGAAATCCGCGATGATCGTCAGAAGTGGAAGCACCACCATCATCGCGATCAGCCGCGGCGTCACCAGCTTCTGAATCGGATCGGTGCCCAGGGCGCGCATCGCATCGATTTGCTCAGTGACCTTCATCGACCCGAGTTCGCTCGCGATGCCGCTCGCGTTGCGCCCGGCCACCAGCAGCGCCGTCAGCACCGGTCCAAACTCACGCACCAGCGCAATGGCGACGATCTGCCCGATCTGCCCCTGCGCGCCGTAAGTGGTTAGCGCGCGCCCCATTTGCAAACCCATGATGATGCCGCTGAAAAAGCCGATCAGAATGACGATCGGCAAGGAGCCCACGCCAATCACATCCATCTGGATAAAGATATCGTCGGCATAGTGCGGACTGCGAAAGATATTGCGGAACGCCCGCGCGGCCAGGAAGAGAAATTCCTGGAACGTCTCTATCCATGGTTTGATGAAATCGAGCAATCCAGATCCCCCGATAAAATAGATGATAAGGTCGATGCTAACATGAGCCTAACGCTCCGCGAGAACACATGAAAGGCCTGACAGACATTCCCGGAATTCTCGTCGGCCATGCATCCGATTATGACGGATTGACGGGGTGCACCGTGGTCCTGTGCGAGCGCGGCGCCGTCGCGGGAGGCGAAATTCGCGGCTTCGCCAGTGGCACCGGAGAGTGGGACCTGCTCAGCCCCTTGCACGTGACCGAAAAGATTCACGCAGTGGTGTTCTCGGGTGGCAGCGCCTTTGGACTCGAAGCCGCGGCTGGCGTGCGGCGTTTCCTGGCGCACAAAGGCATCGGAGTTGAAACCGTCTCCGGGCGCGTTCCTCTGGTTGTCTCGGCGATTCTCTACGACCTTACGTTCGCCAAGGCAGGCGCGCATCCGACTCGCGAAATGGGCGAAGCCGCGGCTGGCGCCGCAACGGATAAACCAGTCGTCGAAGGCGCCATCGGCGCAGGCACTGGAGCAACCGTCGGCAAGATCCTGGGGATGAAGAACGCGATGAAAAGCGGGATCGGCACATTCACCGTAACGCTCGACTCCGGCGTGATGGTGTCGGCTTTAGCTGCCGTAAACGCGGTGGGTGACGTGATCGACCCCGCGACCGCCAAAATCATCGCCGGAGCCCGCACCACCAGCGGAGAATTCGCCAACAGCGCACAAATCATGAAGAAAGGCTTGGGCCAAGGGCTGGTGCGAAACACCACGCTGGTAGTCGTCGCGACGAACGCCGCATTAACCAAGGTCGACGCCAACCGCCTGGCGCACGTCGCGCAACTGGGCATGGCTAGAACGATCAACCCGGTAAACACCACCTCCGACGGAGACCTGGTCGTGGCACTGTCCGTTGGCAGCGAGAAAGCCTCCATAGATGCCCTGGGAGTCGCCGCTGCCGAAGCCGTAGCCGAGTCAATCCTGCGCGCCGTGCGCCTAGCTCCCACGCTCGGCGGAGTACCGGGGTTAAAGAAGTAATCTGA
>JBEKOZ010000487.1:0-4438 GCA_049521275.1 Bryobacteraceae bacterium
ATCGTGCGGATCAGCTCCGCACGGTCCACTTCGTCCATCCGCTTGGTCGCGACGCTCTCGCCGTCGCGCAGTACCGTCACGCGGTCCGCAATCGTCGCGATCTCTTCCAGGCGATGCGAGATATAAATCACGCCCACGCCTTCAGAACGCAATCGCCCGATCACCTGGAACAAGCTCGCAACCTCGCGCTCCGTCAGCGATGCAGTCGGCTCATCCATGATCGCGATTCGAGCCTCGGCGCCGATCGCCTTCGCGATTTCGACCAGCTGCTGTTCGGGCATGCTGAGCATCGAAACCAGCCGCTCGGGATCTATCGCGGCACCCGCGCGCTCGAGCAGCTCCGACGCCCGCCGGCTGCGAGCCTTCCAGTCCAGCCTCCGCCAGGCGCCGCCGCTCTCCAGCGCCAGTGCGATATTTTCCGCCACCGTCAGATCCGGAAACAACGAAGGCTGCTGATAAATCGCCGCGATTCCCAGCGCTTTCGCACGGCGCGGGTCCATGTGCGGAACCACCGCGCCGCGCACCCTGATGGTTCCCGCATCGGGCTGCACCGCTCCCGTGAAAATTTTGATCAGCGTCGATTTTCCCGCGCCGTTCTCGCCGATCAGCGCGTGCACTTCGCCCGCGCGCAACTCGAACGACACCGATCGCAGCGCCTTCACGCCCGCGAAGGCCTTCGACACGGCGGCAGCTTCCAGCACCAGATCCGGCACGCGCAATCGTTATGATACAGAAGATGGGGATCAAGCAATCGCTAGCTTACTGGTGCCTGAACGGGACCTCCTGGGCCTGGGACATCGACCGCATCTGCGAGACGGCCAAGTCTCTCGGCTGCCGCAGCGTCGAGCTCGCGCCGCCGGACCTGTGGCCGAAAATTCGCGCCTACGGTCTGGAAATCGCGGTGGCCATGAACGGAATGCCGGAGCCGGTCTTTGCGAAAGGCCTCAACAACCCGCGCTATGCAGAAGAGGTCATCGCGCGAACCAAGGTCGAGATCGATCGTTGCGCCGACGCGGGCGTTCCCAGTGTGCTGGCGTTCACGGGTCATAAATGGAAGGACGCGGACGATCCCGATAGCGGCGAAATCCCGCTCACCGAAGGCGCCGCGAATACCGTGAAAGGCCTGCGCGAGCTGGCGAGCTATGCCGCCCCGCGCGGCGTCACCATTTGCCTCGAACAACTCAACACCCGCGACGATTCGAATCCGATGAAGGGCCATCCCGGCTATCAGGGCGACGATATCGACTACTGCGCGCAAATCGTGATAGCCGTCGGCTCGCCCCACGCGAGGCTGCTGTTCGACATTTATCACGTGGCGATCATGAACGGCGACATCATCCGCCGCCTGAGCCAATATCGAGACCTGATCGGCCACATCCACACCGCAGGCGTCCCCGGCCGCGGCGAGTTGGACGATAACCAGGAAGTCTTCTACCCAGCGGTAATGCGCACGCTGCTAGAAATCGGCTATGAAGGCTACGTCGGGCAGGAATTCATTCCGACAAGAGATCCGGCGGAGGGCCTGGCGCAAGCCGTCGCGCTGTGCAATGTGTAGGCCAGATTCCCCAGAGCGTCGAGCGCGTGCCCAAGCGTGCCTCGTCGGCGATCAGTCCATCAAAGAAAGCGGTCACCTCGAACGAGCCTATTCGCTGTATATTCGCCCGGATGTTACAATCTATCATGGGAGAAAAACAGGAAGAGAAGCGTCAGGAAGAACCGAGTCTCAAGCTGCGAGACAAGATTCTGACAAAACAAATACGAGGTCAGCGGATCATAATGGCACGTAAAACCTCAAGCAGCTCTCGCGAATCCTTCACCTATGGACAGTTGATAGTCTCCGCTATGAGGTTTTGAAAAGAGACCTCGACGGCAACTATCGCGAAAACCAGACCTCATCAGTCTAAATGGCCTAGGGCCACGCCAAAAGGTGAAAGAAGGCGGCAGAAACCTCGCCTTCGCTCCTTGTCTACGCCGCTATCCTTCCCTCCGGCACCGCGACCTCCACGTACGCGAATAACAAGTCACGAAATTCCGGATTAGCCAGGTGCCTCGCGACGTCATTCTCGTCAGGCACACGCTGACCAGCGTCCCGATACGCTTCGAGATTGATCTGAATTGCCTCACTGGCCGCTCGCTTGGCAGCTTCGATGGTCTCTCCGTGAGTGACAATCGCAAGATCGGGCACCTGCACGGCAAAGCCCGTCTCGGTTTGTTCCAGCATGATCAGAAATCGCTTCACTTGACCTCCAGCCTGATCTTCTTGACTGTGTCCACGGCTCGTCCCACCGGCACGTCCTTCTGTGGATGAACGATGGTCACGATATATCGGCTTGCCGGGTGTTTGAAGTTGTGATGGTCGCCCTTCACGCCGGCCAACCTCCATCCAAAGTCTTCGGCCAGCTTGATCAATTCCCGACTACTGTATCGCTTTGGCATCAATCAAGCTGCCATCCTATTTTCCCATGGATGGCCGGCTAGGATTACAACTTCTTCAACCGAATCTCCCTCACCTCGACCTTCATCGGAGGCCCCTTGTGCACCTGGATCCCGATCAGCCCATCCATTCTCCGATTGGCCTTATCGTCGTCGATCAGCATGCTCATCACGCGGCCATTCAGGATCTGAATCAGCGTATTCCCTCGCGCGATAATGTGCAGATCGTTCCACCCGTCGCCCTTGATCAGCGACTTCAGCTCCGCCTCGTCGCCCAGCGACCCCACCACTCCCGGCTTCTTCCCGTCGCCGATGTAGGTGAGCTGCCCGCGCAGCGCCACGAATCCTCGCGCCCGCTCTTCGTAGATCTGCCCGGTATATTTCTGCTCGCCGTCCATGTCGGCCTGATCGCCCTTCATCGCGTACTTGATGTCCGGCAGCTCCACGCTGCGATACTGGATGCCGCTGTTAAACCCCGTCAGTTTGTACTTCACCTTCAACTCGAAATCCGCCGGACTCCCGCCTCTCCAGATGAGAAAAGTATTCTCCTTCGGCTGCCTGTCGACCAGCGTCTGCCCCACGATCGCGCCATCTTCCACACGCCAGAACAGCGGATCGCCATCCCAGCCCGTCAGCGTCTTGCCGTCGAAAATCGGCACAAATCCACTCTCTTCAAGCGGCGCAATCGGAGGCTTCTGCCCATACGCGACCACCGCCAGCACCATCGCCATAATGATTTTCATACCCGCTCCCGAACCTTGACCCATTTCTTTTCCGCCGCCGATTCCAACACCGCGTCCGTCACATCCTCGGTCCCCAGAGCCTCGCGAAACGTGGGCGACGCGCTCTTCCCCTCGCCCACCGCCTCCAGAAAATCCGCGACCTGATGCACGAACGTGTGCTCGTACCCGATCTGCAACCCCGGCACCCACCAGTGCGACATATAAGGATGCTCGCGATCCGTAATATGGATGCTCTTCCATCCCCGCGTCAGCCCCTCGTCCTTGTGATCGAAATATACCAGCCGGTGCAGATCGTGCAAATCCCACATCATCGACGCGTTCTCGCCATTGATCTCCAGCGTGTACAGCGCCTTGTGACCCCGCGCATACCGCGTCGCCTCAAACGTCGCCAGGGACCCATTTCTAAACCGCGCCAGCGCCAGGCTCGCGTCGTCGATCTCCACCGGCTCGACGCGCCCGCTCAGGTTATGCTTGCGGCTCTTGATAAACGTCTCCGTCATCGCCGACACTTCCTCGATCCCGCCGTTCAGCCACATCGCTGTGTCGATCGCGTGCGCCATTAAATCGCCGGTCACGCCGCTCCCCGCCACGCTGCGGTCCAGACGCCACAGCCCTTCCCCGCCCTGCGGCAGCTCGCTTGAAATCGTCCAGTCCTGAAGAAATTTCGCCCGGTAATGAAAAATCCGACCCAGCCGACCCTCGTCGATCAATTGTTTCGCCAGCATCACCGCGGGCACGCGACGGTAGTTGTACCACACCATGTTGGCGACGCCCGCCTCTTCCGCCGCCAGCACCATCAGTTCCGATTCCGCGGCGTTCCGACCCAGCGGCTTCTCGCACATCACTATCTTCCCCGCCCGCGCCGCCGCCACGGCGATCTCCAGGTGCGTATCGTTCGGACTCGCGATGTCGACTAGATCAATCTCCGCCGACTCCACCATCCGCCGCCAATCCGTCTCGACCGATTCATATCCCCAATTCTCGGCGAACGCCTTCGCGCGCTCCGCATTCCGCGCGCACACCGTCTTCAGCACCGGCTCATACGGCAGATCGAAAAACTTCCCGGCTTTCAGAAACGCATTCGAATGGGTCCGCCCCATGAACCCATACCCGACCATCCCGACGTTCAATTTCTTTTTCATCAATCCCATCCGTGCGCGTCCCGGACCGCGATCATCACGCGCAGCACGTCGTTCCAGGTCGCCGGGTCCGTCATCACCGCGTTCGGGAACATGCACCCGTCCCAGCAAATGTGCGGCGTC
>JBEKOZ010000488.1:0-4434 GCA_049521275.1 Bryobacteraceae bacterium
GTCGGCGAATCGAGCGGCACGTTGCTGCGGGCGCTCGGGATGGGCAAGGCGGCGATCGTTTCCGATGTCGGATCGTTCCGAGAGTATCCCGATGAAATCTGTCTGAAGGCGCCGGTCGATGGCACGGAAGAAGATCATCTGTTCGAATATATGAACCTGCTGGTGGCGCGGCCGGAGATCGCGCAGGCACTGGGGGCGCGCGCCCGGCAGTGGGTGGAGCGCGAATGCAATTGGGACCTGGTCGCCCAGCGCTATGTCTGGTTCCTCGAAGGAAGACAATGGGCGGAAACAAAGCCGGCAGAGCGGGCGGCGGCAACCACGGTCGCGGTGCCGATTGAATATATCGCGGCTTGGGCTCCGGCGGACAACGGGGCGCGCGCGTACGTCAGGACGCACCAGACGCGCCTTGAAAAGACGCTGGCCATCACGCCTCCGGGCAGCGAATCGGATGCCGTGCTCGAAATGGGCGCTTATCTGCAAATCACGCCCGCCCTTCACTCGAAACTCGGTTACGGCGAGGTGCGCGGCTGCTATTACGGGCAGGCCGGAGAGACGGTCCAGCGCACGGTGACGTCTGAGAACGGCGAGTCGTTTAGCTGCGAGATAGATCTCTTTAACGCCGAATCAGATCCGTTCCCATACCCAAACGAGCACTTTAAGGTCGTTTTATGTTGCGAGCTGCTGGAACATCTTCCGAACGATCCCATGTTCATGATGGGGGAGATCCATCGCATCCTGAAACCGGGCGGCTCCCTGGTGCTGACCACGCCGAATATCGCGTCGCTCCGGTCGATTGCGGCCATCCTGCAAGGCTTTCATCCTCAGCTGTTCAGCACCTATCTTCGCCCCAAGGAGCGGGAAACGGACGCCCGCCACTTTCGCGAATACACCTGCCGGGAAATACAGCAACTCCTTGAAAACGCCGGGTTTGAAATCACGTTATTAGAAACCGGCCCGTTTCGCGACGAACCCAAACCGGAGTTTGGATGGGTGGATCACCTGCTGGACCGGTACATTCTTTCGAAGGAACTGCGCGGCGAGGGAATTTACGTGGTCGGCCGCAAAGTCCGGCCGGTGCGGGAGCGGTATCCAGCATGGTTATACACGTAAAATTCGACACCGGAGCCGACCGGGTATGGCAAGTGATCGATCCGCAAACGGAAAGTGTGCTCGACCAGGGCGAATCGAGCGATTCCGACGTGCGCGTCACGCTACCGGAAGGGGACGGCGCCTATCGGGTGCAGGTAAATGATCGCGGGCGGTTTACGTTCGTCGACGCGCAGGTTTTAGACGGACAAATGACCGCCTGGGCGCCGCGCAAAACCTCTGCGGCATCAATGAGATGGCGGCGTCTATTTCGAGCTTTACCTAAGGCGTTCTTGTATCCCGTTCGCAGCGTCAGCCGGAACCACAAGCTGATGGGGTCGATGGTGCGCCGCGACATTCTGGCGCGTTATCGCGGGAGTTTGGGCGGATCGTGGTGGACCATCCTGAACCCTCTGCTGCTGATGACGACTTATTACTTTGTATTCGGCAGGGTGCTGAAAACAAGGTTCGAAGGTGGCAGTTACATTCTCTATTTTCTGGCCGGGATGCTGCCGTGGCTGGCATTTGCAGAAGCGGTGGGGCGGTCGCCGGGAGTCATGCTGGAGTATCGCAGCTTTGTGAAAAAACTGGTGTTTCCGCTCGAGACTCTGCCGATGAACCTGGTGATCGCGGGCGCGGTGACCGAGGCGATCGGCCTGGCGATCTTCACGCTAGGACTGCTCTTTGCGCGCCACGCGGTGCCGGCGTCAGTGCTGTGGCTGCCGGTGCTGGTGGTTCCGCAGCTTTTGATTACGGTCGGATTATGCTGGTTTTTAGCCGCGCTGGGCGTGTTTTTGCGCGATTTAGGGCAGATTATCGGCTTTCTTTTGACGGCCTGGTTTTTCCTGACGCCGATCTGTTATCCCGAGTCGCAGTTGAAGGGAATGA
This sequence comes from Bryobacteraceae bacterium, assembly GCA_049521275.1. GTDB lineage: Bacteria > Acidobacteriota > Terriglobia > Bryobacterales > Bryobacteraceae > Palsa-187. The sequence continues at coordinate 1,975 of JBEKOZ010000488.1, forward strand.
AGATTTTATCGTACAACCCCATCTTCATCCTGGTGCGCGCTTATCGCGCGATTTTTCTCGAAAATCACGCGCCGGATGCGATTCCGGTGATGGCGTTATGGATCGCGGGGCTGACGCTGGCATTGTTGGGACACGCGTTTTTCCACCGGCTGCGGCGCAGTTTCGCGGACGTGATTTAGGGAAGTAGCCAGTAGCCAAGGTAGCCAGTAGCCAGTAGGCGGAATACGGCTAGTTTTCTTGCGGGATCGCGTAGTAGCCTTTACGGGCCTGCACTTTGTAATCCTTATTCCCTACCTTGATCTCGATCTTGTGATAGCTGCCGTCTTTCTGGGTGTGGGGCGAGGTGTAGCCGATGGAATATTGGGAGCGCATTTCGTCCTGCAAATCCTTAAAAATGTCGTCCAGGGTGTTCTTGCGATCCACGCGAAACACGCGGCCGCCGGTTTCGCTGGACATCTTGGACATATCGGCGTTGCCGCTGCCTCCCATGCTGATCCGGCCCATGCCGAAGCCTCCGCCGTGATAACGCGGGTCTTCATAATCGATGAAGTAAATGATGGTGTCGGCTTTCTGCGCCGCTTCCGTGGCGCGGTCGCGCGGCGTCTTGCTGCCCGTGTCGTCGCCGTCGGTGATTACGACAATTACCTTGCGGCCGACCTCGCCCTTCAGCTTTTCGTTGGCGGCGAGATACACGGCGTCGAACAGAATGGTGCCGGCCATATTTTGCTGGGTCGGCACCGGACCGGGGTGCAGGCCGCCCATGGGAACGCTGAGGCGAAGCTGATTGAGGCCGTCCTCCAGCAGTTTGGCGGAGTTGGTATCGTCCTGCAACAGTTCCGCTTCGGCGCCGAACTGCATCAGGAACGCCATGTCCTTCTTGTGCAGCACGACTTTGAAGAACTGGTAGGCGGCGCGTTTCTCGGGCTCGATCAGGTTCTCCTGGCTCTTACTGGTGTCGACCAGCATGCCGATGGTCAGCGGCAGATCCGTCTCCCGGGTGAAATACTTGATTTCCATTTCCTTGCCGTCCTCGAAAAGCTTGAAGTCGCTTTTTTCGAGATTGCCGACCAGGCCGTTCCCCTTGTTGCGCACTGAGCAGAGGACATTGACAAGATCGACGTCGACCTTGATGGTGGTGTCCTGCGCGGACAAAGCAAGAGACAATACGAGAAGTGGGAGCATCACTTTCATAATTACAATGATAGATGCGCGCGGCGGTAAACGTGTTCCACGGAAGTAGCCGGTAGCCAGGAGCCAGTAGCCAGTATGAAGAGGGCAATTGTTCACCTTACGAAGTCGGATGCCGTTCTGGCTGCGATTATCTCGCGGGCTGGGGCCTACAAGATTCGGTACCGGCCGCCGGGGTTTGACACTTTGGTGCGGTCTATTGTCTCTCAGCAATTGAATGGGAGGGCGGCGGACACGATTTTCGGCCGACTGCAGGCCGCCGCGAAGGTGGATCCGCTGACGCCGGAATCGATTCTGAAATTGCGTCCGGCGCGGATGCGGGCGCTGGGGCTTTCGGGGCAGAAGATGAAGTATATTCGCGAGCTGGCTCGCATGACGCGCGCGGGCGAGGTGGATTTTAAGCGGTGCGTGGCGCTCGAAGACGCTGAGGTGGTGGAGCATCTGACGCGGGTGAAAGGGGTGGGGGTCTGGACGGTGCACATGTTCCTGATGTTCGCGCTGCGGCGCCACGACGTGCTGCCGACGGGCGATCTTGGGATTCGCATGGCGATGAAAAAAGCGTACGGCCTGGAAGAATTGCCAAAGCCGTCGGAGATGGAAAAGATCGCCGCCCCGTGGCGGCCGTACAGCTCGGTGGCGTGCTGGTATTTGTGGAGAAGCCTGGAGGCGAAGAAGGAGTCAGGAGACGGGAGTCAGGAGTCAGAATAAACGCCGGCGGCGGATGAGATAGTACGCGAGCATTGCAACGAGCGCTGCAATTGAAACGTAGAGCAGATCCTGATGGATGATCTCGGCGATGCGGCGCCAGTTTTCTCCCAGAAAATAGCCGAGGGTGAGGAAGGTGGCGACCCACACCAGGCCTCCGGTCCAGGCGAAGGCCATGAAGTGAGTGAACTTCAGCTTGGAGGTCCCGGCGACGATGGCGGTGAAATGGCGGACTCCGGCAATGTAATAGCCGACGAAAAGCGCCCAGTGGCCGATGCGGTCGAACCAGGCGTGGACTTTATCGAGGCGCGCCTGGGTGATGTGCAGATATTTTCCAAAGCGGTGCACGACGCCGAGGCCCGCGGTCCGGCCGATGGTGTAGCTGAGGCTGATGCCGCACCAGCTTCCGGCCAGCGCCGCAAGAAAGGCGTAGGCGGGATGCATGACGCCTTTCGAGATGAGGTATCCGCAATAGACGAGCAGGGTTTCGTCGGGGACCGGTAAGCCGACTACGCCGAGCATGAGCAGGATGAAAATCGCTCCGTAGCCGTATTGTGAGATCCAGTC
>JBEKOZ010000489.1:0-4432 GCA_049521275.1 Bryobacteraceae bacterium
GGACTCGCGACACTCAACAACTGACTCGCAAAGAGGTCGAATCGCGCTAGGAAATATCTCTCAACCAAATCAAGACTGCCTGTTTCGGCAAGTTTCTCCTGAAATATTGTGTCCAATTCCAATGTCTCAGCTCGGTGTTCCAACGAGAGCCGCGAAACGGCCTGGCGAAGCTCTGGGGTTAGTCGATTCCAGAGCTGATATGAGCGATGATCGTCGGGGAAGGGGTTCCCCTTGGGTAAGATTACGGAGGCCTCACTATGGGTTTTCGGCCGCGCACCTTGCACCTGGTCAGCCTTGTTCACTGATCGCCTGGGCTTGTTTAGGCCACCTGCCTCAAGTACGTGGCAAAGGGTGATTGAGTGCTTTACAACGTCGTTCAGCGAGCCGGATTCGCTGTCAATCATGCTTCCGTCAGGCTGATGTTGCCGACTTCTGTCCGTCAGTTGGAATTTGATGAAATCAGCTTCACGCAGCGCGTCAAACCATCCCTCTTCGGAATCACGGTGAAGCCCCTTGGCACATTTCAGCGCGATTGCACTTAATCGGGCTCTAAGACCTGCGTCAGGAAAGTGCAACCACGACCACTGGCTCTTGAGTATTTCCGTCGGCGCCCACAGGACAACACGTACTCCAGATCAGACTGTATTCCCCAGCCGGGAGGCTCTCAAACTCCGCTCGCCGATTGCGCCAAAACTCCGGATCAGCCGCAATGGCCCCGTTCGTCGGCGTGGCGAGATGCTGACGCGCAGTCTCTATTCCGAGCTGCGTTGGCTTACCGCGATGCCCATGTCTTCGAAAGCGTGCCACGCGAACGAGACGTTCATGTCGAAGCTGCAAAAGGTCGGTCTCATCATAAACGCCGGACGCCGCCTTGCCTCGCGGGTAGGTGATCCCACATCCGCCCACATTGCACACGAAGTAAAATTCCGCGCCACCGTTCGCCTCGTGGCCCAAAACGAGAACCTGAAGCAGATCCCATTGCTGATCAGTGAGAGTGAGCTGATCTTTCATTAGCGAAGTCAATCGGAGCGTCATCGCCACCGAGCTGACGTCTCCAAACAAAATCTAGCCTTTATGTTGTTTTACCACTGTGGGGACTTTTGTGGGGATGCTATTTCAAACTCCTTATAGTAAATAGCGAAATGGAGAGCAATCCTGATTAGACTGGGCTCGCCGAAGGGCGCGCCCGGCCTTTGGCTAAACTAGCCACGCTTAGCACCTTAGCGCACTCTGTGGGTACCCTTAACAAGGGGCTAAGTAGTTGTCTTTTGATGGACTTGAGTGGCTGTTAACCGAAGGGTTGTAGGTTCGAATCCTACCCGAGGAGCCATCTTAAAGTCTTTAGTTTCAACACAACCATTTGACGTCACGCCACTTGCGGCGTTGCACTGTCGGCGGCCCGTACAAATTTTTAATTACCCATCCTTACCCGAATTTCCTATTCTTTGACCCCTGGGGTACCCCCAGTTTCCCCCCAGTGCTTTTGCGAAATGTGCAGGCGGCAATACATCGCGCGTCCGTCGGAAGCACTCTTTGGGTTAAATTCTTCTCCGCCGCTCCGCCTTGCGTACTCGCGCTTCGTCCATTCCGAAGTGGTGCGCGATCTCATGCCAGACCGTATCCGCCACGATCTGTTCGAGCTGTGCTCGCGTGCGCGCTAAGCGTTCGTGTGGACCTTGGAAAATCGTGATCTTATCCGGCATTGCGAACCCCTCGAAGACCGAGCGGCTCGCCAGCGGACGACCTTCGTACAGGCCGAGTAGGCCGGGCCGCCGTGGTTCCTGCTCGACGACGATGGCAACGTTATTCATCCGCCGGCGAAACCGCCATGGGATACCCCGCAGCGCGTTCTCGACCAGGAGTTCGAACTCGGCAACAGGCAGCACTCACCCTCATCGTAGCCGGTAACATCGTAGCCGGTAACAAGGTACCGGGCGACGTCACACCTCTTGGTCACGAAAGTCGCGACTCGGACTCAGTGGAGCGAGCCTCCCTTTTTCTGATAGTCCGGATAGCTCGGCCGCTTGCCATAGTTCACGGGATTCTTCTTCAGGCCTTCGAGCACCACTGCGATCGCTTTCTCCAGTTGCGGGTCGTGGCCGGCGCGCACCAGTTTGGGGTCCATCTCGACTTCGTAGTCGGGCGACACGCCGTTGTTTTCCACGTCCCAGGCGCCGTCGAGATTATAGAACGCCAGGTTCGGCGTCCCAACACTGCCGCCGTCGATCAAATCGCCGGGACCGGTGTAGTGCCCCACCAATCCTCCCCACGTCCGCATCCCGACCAGGGGGCCGATTCCCGCCTTGCGGAACAGCCACGGCATCGCGTCGCCTCCGGAGCCCGCCATTTCATTGGTGATCATCACCTTGGCTCCGAAGATTCCCTCCATGGGAACCGTGATGTCCTCGCCTTCGCGCATGGTAAAGCGGCCCACCAGCGGCCGGCGCAGATAATCGATCACATAATCGGCGATATCGCCGCCGCCGTTGAAACGCTCGTCGATAATCACCCCTTCCTTGCCCACCTGGCTGAAGAAGTACCGGTTGAAATTCGCGTAGCCGCCGCCGGCCGTGTCCGGCATATAAACGTAACCCACGCGGCCGCCGCTCATCTGATCCACCTTGCGGCGATTGTCTTCGATCCACGCGAAATTCCTGAGCCCGCGCTCATCGGCGACCGGAACCACGGTCACCTCGCGCGAGTTCGCTCCGCTCGGATCAGGCCCGACACGAATAACAATCGATTTCCCCGCTGTTTCTTCGAAGAATCCGTACAGGTTCGCGGGTGGTCTGACATCGCGCCCTTCGACGGCCAGAAGATATTCACCGGCGGCCACGTTCACGCCCGGCTGCGTCAGCGGAGCATTCAGGCGCGGATTCCAATTCTCTCCGTTGTACACCCGTGCGAACCGGTAGCGCCCGTTTTCCACCGTGTAATCGGCGCCCAACAGACCGCCGCGAATCCGTTTGACCTCGGGATGATCGCCGCCGCCGATGAACATGTGGCCCACCGTCATTTCGCCCAGCATCTCCTCGAAGAGATAGTTCAGATCCTCGCGGCTGGCGATATTATCCAGATACGGCTCGTATTTCTTCTCGATCGCCGCCCGGTTCAAGCCGTGGAGGCCCGGATCGTAGAAAAAGTCGCGCTCGTCGCGCCACACCTGGTGGTACATGTGTTCCCATTCGGCCCGCGGATCGACCCATACCTCCATCGAATCGAGCGCAAGCGCGCGCGGCGCATCGCCCGCTTGCTTCGCCGCCGCAGTAAGGAAGTATTGCTGCCCTTGCCGGTACAGCATCTTCTCTCCATTTGCGCTCAGGATGAATCCGCCGATGCCCTCGCGGATCTTTTCCGTCTTGCGTGTCTTCAGGTCGAACATGTGCAGCGTCAACTGTGACGGACCCTCGGCCCCGCTTGGCGATTCCACCAGGAACAGCTCGCCGGATTTTCCGGCCGCCATTGCCTCATAGTCTCGCGCCGGAATCGGCAACGCGATAATGCGCTGGCTGATATTGTCGAGATCTATCGTGACGGTGACCTCCTTGTTGGCGTCGTCCGGCTTCTTCGCATCATCCGTTTTCTTGGTGTCCGCCGGCTTCTCCTCGTCGCTTTCGGGAGCCAGCGGCGAGGGCAGATCCTTCGTCAGCACCGCCACGTATACACTGCGCGAAACCGGCCGCTGCATGCTCGACATGTCCAGCCAGCCGGTGCTCAGGGCGGTGTCGGTGCTGGCCGTGAAGTAGAGATACTTCCCGTCTTTGTCAAACACCGCATCCGCCGCGTCGCTCATTCCGTCGGTGAGCTGAAAAGTTTTGTTCTGGTCGAGCGAATACACGAACACCGCGTGTAAATGGCTCTTCAGTTTTTTGGTGTAGGCGATCCATTTGCTGTCGGGCGACCAGCTCGGATCCATCGCCGCCGGCCCGGCGTAAGTGTCCGCATCGATTCGCTGCGGCGTACCTTTTTCCAGATCGAGGTACCAGACGTTCAGCGTCTTATCGGTGTACGCGATCTTTTTGCTGTCCGGCGACCAGCGCGGAGAAAACGGGAAGACCGGCGGATTTCCCAAGCCGATGCGCCTCGCCTCGCCCATGCCGTTCTGGTCCCGGACCTCCAGCGCATACTCTCCCGAGGCGTCCGAAAAATAGGCGACGGATTTTCCGTCCGGCGACCATGCCGGGTCGCGCTCCTCCACCGCCACGGTATTCGTCAGGTTGCGAATATCGCCCTTCTCGGCCGGAACCGTCAAGATCTCTCCATGCGCGACAAACACCGCCCTCGCGCCCGTGGGAGAAACCGCCGCGGCGTGAATCTCGTTCGCCGCCAGCTTGCGGAAATGCGGCCGGATTTCCGCGAGGTCGCCCGCCAGCTTCACCGCCAAAGCATGCTCCCTGTGCGTCTTCAGATCGTAAATGTGCAGCGCTCCGAA
>JBEKOZ010000490.1:0-4431 GCA_049521275.1 Bryobacteraceae bacterium
CCCGCAGCGGCTGTCCCCTGATCGGCATCGACATCAACGAACTACAGCTCGAATACCCCTTCGAGGTCCTGCTGCGCGAGCGCAACCCGCGAGTCCAATTCGTGCATGTCAACGTGACGAATGCATCGAAGAAATACGAAAAGTCCGATCAGCCTAAACCGTGCCGCACCGTTAAGCTCGAGGGAGTCCCTTGAAGATGCGCGGCGGTTCAGACCAAACGATCGTATTCGGAGTGGCTGCCGATCCAGTACCAGACGATTCGTTCTTTCTTCATAGCCGCCATGGCGCGATAGTTAAGACCGATCCTGACCGAATAGACGTTATCCTCGCCTTCCAGTTTCTTGAATTGCAAACCGGGGTGCGTCGGATTGGCCTGGAAGAGGCGATACGCCCGCTTGGCGTCCCGCTGAATGTCGTCGGGAAGATCTGAAAATAAGCGCCAGAACTGCCGCGTCGCGCGGGACTGCATCAAAGCAAATCGTCCAACGGCATGGTCTCGCCCCGCTCGTCCTCCTCAAGAGCTTCCCGCGCCATGCGACGGATTACATCGCTTTTCTCGACGAAGCTCTTCTTCCACGCGTCTTCGTCGGCTAACGACGCCAGGATCTGGGACGCAATCGCGTCCTGCTCCTCTTGTGGCAGAACGACCACCTTTTCCAGCGCCTTTTCCAAGAGCGTCGACATGCCTCAATCTTATCAATGCAATGGGCGAACTGCCACGTTCTAAGAAGATTGCAGGAAATTCCCTCGCCAAGGACTTCCATCTACCCTCGCGGCTGCATCAGCACTTCTTTCACCTTTTCGAGCAGCTCCGCGGCGGAATACGGCTTCGGAAAGACTGCAAATCCTTGTAATCCTGCCCGCACCTGGAGGCGATCGTCATCGAGAAGCCCGCCGACAAACAGAACCTTCATCTTCACGCACTTCGAGCGCAGGTACACCGCCGCATCGTAACCCGGCAGGCCGTCCACATAGCTACGGATGATCAGCAGGTCCGGCGCGATTTCTTTCAGCCGGTCGACCGCCTGACCCAGGTCGGCCGTTGCCAGGACGGTATAGCCTGCCTGCTCCAGAGTCTCCTGAAGAACCAATCGGACCACAGGATCGGAGACCAGCAGCAGGATGGTGGTCTTCATCAGCGGGCTGTAATCCACGCTTCACGCCTTTCGCGAATTCATTTTGAATTTAGCATGGAAGAAACGCCGGCGAATTCCCGAGAGCAGGCGCAGGGGGAGCTCCATGGGGTTATGGATCAACTTGTAAAGCTCGCGCTCCAGGCGATCGGCTCTGGAGGTCTGCTCCGCGAGTTCCTGTTTCAACTGGAGTGCCCACAGGGTTCTTCGCTCAACCTCCGGCTCCAGCACCGCAATCTTTTGCCGCAGTTTCGCCACGTCCTCTTCGAGAGTAAGCGCCCAGGCAGTTCGATCCTCGAAGTCCTTCTCGATCCGGGAGGCCCATTCTGTGCAGGCCTGCAAATCCTTTTCCTGACGCAAGGCCCATTCTGTCCGTTGTTCGACAACACTTTGGAGACCGAGGGCCCAGGCGGTCCTTTGCCTGACTTCACGGCCGGCTTCCGCGAGCCGGCGGCAGGCGATCTCCAGTTCCGCTTGCGGGTCGTTCGGCCAGGAGTGCCAGTCGTAGGCCGAGCTCGGCGGCGAATAAGGCACGATCTGCTCAGGTGCGCGGATCGAGAACCGGGGCGGGCGGCCTCCGGAAAATTGGGGCGCGGGCGAAGGTTCCTCAGCCAGGACGGCGATCATGTGGGTCGGCTTGAGGCGGCCGGAGCCGAGTTCCAGCTCGTCGCGGTGATGTACGGCGTCGATGAAAGCGCGGTCCCATTCCGAGTCGGGGTCGAAGTGGTGGCCCAGGGCGCGGTCGATAAATGGATCGATTATATTTCCATAAGGAATGAAAAGATGGAAGTGAAACTGGTCGACGAGGAGCGGCAGGATGTCCTGGGACCTGACGCCTTCGAAGCCTTCGACCGAGCAGTCCCAGTTCTCGTAGAGTTCCTCGTAATCACCGAGCATTTGATTGAAACGGTACGAAGGAGGCAGCTTGCGCCAGAATTCATGGACAATAGCGAGCGCCTCCGGCCACCGCTGATGGCCGTTGCGGCCGATCATGTCGGAGATGAGAAAAGTCCCGCCGGGCCGAAGCGATCGCTTGACGTTCTCGAACAGGCCCTCCAGGTTGACGACGTGATGCAGGGATTGATTGGCGATGATGGCGTCGTATTCGTGAACGGCCTGCCACCTGTTGAGATCGGCCGCAATCACGTTGAGCTGAGCGGAGACGCCGGCACTTTCGGCGGCGAGACGGCCGCGTTCCAGCATGGCGGGATTTAGATCGAGACAATCGAAAGTGAAGGGATAGCCCTTGGCCTTGAGGCTCCGCGCGAGATCGACCTCCATATCGCAGTTGCCCGCGCCGAGACTCACAAATCGCGGAGGGCGCGTTGCGGCAATCGCGGCCTTCTCCAGATACTGTGCGAACATGTCGTTCGGACTTTTGAATCCGAAAGGCCGGAGTTTCGGAAGCAGGTGGCGGTCCGACCAGTAGTGAAAAATAGGCGGCAGGCCGTGAACGTCCACGCAGTTTTCGTAGACCTGTTGTTCCTTCGCCAGGGAGTCCTGATAAGACACGCTCTAAATATACGGGACCGGCCTCAAAAACGGATGCCGGAATCAGTTGGCGAGATAAACAACGCGATCGCGGCCCTGCCCCTTGGCCATGTAGAGCGCGTTATCGGTGATGCGGATCAGGGCTTCGACCGACGGATCCATCCCGGGGCCCCAGCTGGTCGCACCAAAACTACAGGTGACCAGATGCGGCTGGTCGCTGATGGACATGGCTTCATTGGCGAGGGCCGCGCGCATCCGCTCGGCCTGATTGGCGGTGCAAGTGGCGTCGCATCCCGGAAGAACGATGAGAAACTCTTCGCCGCCATAGCGGCCGACGGCGTCGTAGGGGCGGGTGACGGATTGCATGCGGCGCGCGAATTCGCGCAGCACGGCGTCGCCGGCGAAATGCCCGTACGTATCATTAACCGACTTAAAATGATCGAGATCGGCGAGTACCAGACCCACCCAACGATTCTCCCGTGCGCCGCGCGATAGCTCGCGCTGAAAGATATCGAGAATGGAGGACCGGTTCCAGATACGGGTGAGGAAATCCTTGGTCGCCTGCTCGCGCAGCTCCTCGCGCGCCGCAACCAGTTCGCGCTGCAGATCGATGATGCGGGTGCCTGCGCGCAGGCGGACCTTGAGCTCATGCTGGTCGAACGGCTTGGTGATGTAATCGTCGGCGCCCGATTCCATGCCCTCGATCAGATCCTCGCGGAGGCTCTTCGACGTTAACAGGAGGATATAGGTGTAGGCGTCTTTGTCGTGGACCTTTTCGCGCACGCGGCGGCAGACTTCAGGCCCGGTGAGTCCGGGCATGACCCAGTCCAGAATCGCCAGCTTGGGAGCGTCTTCTGTCTGTAGATAATTCCAGGCTTCTATACCATCGCAGGCCACCACGACCTCGTAGCCCCATTTGCGGAGCGTGGCATCGAGCAGATGCCGCGAGACAATACTGTCATCGGCAATTAGAATCCGCATGAGGCTCCACGTGACACCGTAACTGATTATAGCGGGACAAAGTATCTCTTTATTAAATGTATCGGCTGATATCGCCCGGCACTTAACTCCCATAGGGCCGCCAATTTGGGCGGCAGATCCCTTTTCAGGCGGCTTTCGCCTGCTAAAGTAGCGGAATGCCGCTGCTGATTCTACGGCACGAGCCTTTTGAACATCTCGGACATTTCGCGACCGTGCTGGAGGAAAGTCATGTGGAATATCTTTATCATGACTTGGGCGAGCCGCTGCCGTCGATAAGTCATAGCGGCATGATAATTATGGGCGGTCCGATGTCGGCCAATGACAATCTCCCTGGGTTGCGCGATGAACTGGGGTTGATTGAGCAGGCGCTCAAAGAAGACCTGCCCCTGCTCGGGGTCTGCCTCGGGTCGCAGCTAATCGCCAAGGCGATGGGCGCGCGCGTGTATCCTGACGCGCAACTTGAAATCGGATGGGGCCCGGTTTGGCTCACCGATGCGGGGAAGGAAGATGCTCTGTTCGAAGGGATCGAATCGCCCGAAACTTTCTTCCATTGGCATGGCGAAACCTTCGATCTGCCTCCGGGCGCGGAGTGGCTGGCCTATTCGGAAAAATGCCGTCATCAGGCGTACCGGTATGGCCGCCGGGTTTACGGACTGCAATTCCATCCGGAAATTACGCCGGAAATGATCGCCGACTGGTGCGCGCAGCCGGTCAATTGCGGAGATGTGGCTGCGCTCACGGCTCCCATCGATCCCCATTCGCACGATCAGCGGACAACATCGCGAAGGATTCTGGAATCATGGCTAAATCTGTTCTGATCGCCCTT
>JBEKOZ010000491.1:0-4429 GCA_049521275.1 Bryobacteraceae bacterium
CGCTGGTCGAAAATCATCTCGCGCATTCGAGCCTCCGCAACGATGTGACGCCGAGAACGGTTCGCCGGCTCGCTCTGCGGTTGGCGCCCGCAAATATCACCCAGCTCATCCGGCTCATCGAAGCCGACCATTCCGGCCGCCCGCCGCTTCCCGCCGGACTGCCCGACTCCGCCATTCGCATTCGCGACATGGCCGCCGAGCAGGAGGTCGCGAGCAAGCCGCAGAGCGCGTTGATCCTCGGCAGACACGTGCTTCCTTACTTCGATCAGCGGCCCGGCCCGCATATCGGCGAGATCACGCGTGCCGCGTACGAAGCGCAGACGGACGGAGTATTTTCGAACGAAGAAGAAGCGCTCCAATGGCTCGGCCAATACATGTCCACGCGTTAGAATCATTAGATGCACTTATTGTTTCTGGCTCTGCTTCTCGGCGCCGATCTGACGCCTCAGATGCAGTCCACGATGGACCACATTTCGGCGCAATCGCTGCGCGGGCATCTTTCGTTTATCGCGTCCGATCTTCTCGAAGGGCGCGCCACTCCTTCGCGGGGCCTGGATCTTGCCGCTGAATATATCGCCGCGCAATTTCGCCGCGCTGGTCTGGAGCCGGTGGGCGACGAAGGATATTTTCAAACCGCGACACTGATCGAGCGCGAGCCCAATTGGGAAGGGTTCGAGATGACCGTTACGGCTGGGGAAAAGACGATTCACTTCGACAAGAGCGAAGTGTATCTGCTTCCCGACTCCGCTCTGAATCTTCGCGACGTGCCCATCGTAGCTCCTGATCAAAGCTCGCCCACAACGGAGACGCGCGGCAAGGTGGTGGTCGCGTCGAACCCGCGTGGACGAGGCAATTTCGATCAGCCGGCGCTGGTGCTTTTTACCGGCGCCAATCTTCCCACGGGGCCGCAGGTGCGCGATCCCGAAGCGGGCGCCGGGCGGGGCGCGATGAACGTCGTGAACAAGCCTGAGCTGGCCGCGTTTCTAAAGGAACATCCCGATGCTCGGCTCAGCGTCCACATGGCCGCGCCGATCGAACACCCAGTGAAGGTTCACAATGTCGCGGGACTGCTGCGCGGCTCCGATCCGCAATTGAGCGATACGTACGTGCTGCTCACCGCGCATTACGATCACCTGGGCACGCGTGCGACCGGCGATGACAAGATTTTCAACGGCGCGAATGATGACGGCAGCGGCACGGTGTCCGTGGTCGAAATTGCCGGCGCGATCGGCGCGCTGAATCCGCATCCTAAGCGCAGCATTCTGTTCATGACGTTTTTCGGAGAGGAGCGCGGCCTCGTCGGCTCGCGCTACTATGGGCGCCATCCCCTGGTGCCGCTCGAAAAAACCATCGCCGACCTCAACCTGGAACAAATCGGCCGCACGGATGCCACCGACGGACCGCAGATCGGCACCGCGTCCATCACCGGGTACGATTTTTCCGAACTCCCCGGAATCCTCGCGGACGCCGGGAAGATCACGGGCGTAAAGGTCTACAAAAATGAGCAGGCCAGCGACGCTTACTTCGGCCGCAGTGACAATCAGGCCCTGGCCGACGTCGGCATTCCCGCGCACACCCTGTGCGTCGCGTTCGATTATCCCGATTACCACAAGGTCGGTGATCACTGGGAGAAAGTGGACTACGCGAACATGGCGAAGGTCGACCGCGCGGTCGCGCTGGCACTACTTCAAATGGCCTCCGACGCGGCGCCACCGAAGTGGAATGAGTCGAATCCGAAAGCCAAGAAATATGTCGACGCGGCAAAGAAGCTGCACCCTTAACGCCGGGTGCCCGTAATCACCGCCTCTCCACACCAGTTGCGCAGCGGCGGTGCAAGCGACAACAGCGCCGCATCGATCGATTCCAAAGCGAGCAACACGCTCCGCGCCCAAGCTTTCTCGAATCGTCCGCGCAGGACGCGCTTGCCCATGGCGAGCAGGTTCATCGCATCTACGCGAACGCCGGCAAAGTAGGGATCGAGCGCCTGCAACTCTTTCTTCGACAGAATAATATCCTCGCCCTGTTCCTCCTGCTCGCCCGCAAAGGAAGCGCGAAGCTTGCGCGCGAGGTTCAGCACGGGATTTCCGCCCCACGTCTCGCAAAGCACCAGCCGAGCCCCCGGCTTCATGATCCGTGCCAATTCTTCCACCGTGCCTGGATATTTCAAGGTGTGATGCAGCGCCGCGCAGGCGAACACGAGGTCGAATTCTCCATCGTTCAACATGGTCAATGCGGTGGCGTCGGCGCTGATCCCTCGGACCGTGACGCCGGACGCCCGCGCGCGCTTTAATGCCACTTCGATCGCGGCGGGTGAGAGATCCAGCACAGTCACATCCGCGCCCTCCGTCGCCATCCAGAGGCCGAAATCCGCCGGACCACAGCCGTAATCGAGGACCTTTCCGCGTGCGCCTTCGAGCGCCTTCATCGTCGCCCGATACAGGCACCGGCGCTCATAGGAAGGACGCGATGGATTCTCAATACTTTCCTCAAGAACCTTGCGATCGATGCGCAGCGCATGATCCGGCAAGGTCAGAAACTGAGTGTACTGCCGGTCGTAAAATTCACGTTCCCGGTCAGCGGTGATCATCAAGGCTTCACATTCATCGGATTCAGCAACCCCCGCCACTCCGTATCGAACAATCCGCCGCGCACGACGCGCCGCATCGTCGGATGAATCACGGCGATGTCCGCGAGCCGTGGATACAGCAGTGCGTTCGACCCTTTGAACTCGTCTTCGTGAAACGTGTGGCCGCTGTTGAATACTACGTAATGCGCCGGATTCAGTGGATTCGGCGCAATCAGCACGGGGACCAGCGGAGCAGCCGGCCAGGATCGCATCAGCCGCGGCGCCAGCATTTTCGTCAGCTTGTTGCTTTGCATATCGCCGAACAGGATCAGATGATAACGATCGATATCGTCCTCGGACACAGCCTTGTCGTCCTTGACTCGAACCTCGCCGCGCATATACTTCGCCCACTCTTTGCGGAATTGTTCCAGCGTATCGTTGACATACTGCGCGGCGTCCTTATTCTCCGGCTTGCCCGTGGGACGCACCACCAGAAACGGCTCTTTGAACGCGTCATCCACCGGACCCTGCAAGCCCGGCTTCTTATAACGGCCCGCTTTGCCCGCCCGTCTCCAACCGTCCGAAGTCTTCACCAGCAATCCGAAATTCGCCAGCTCGATGCTCTGCCCGTCGATGATCGCGTGCCCTTGGCCCTCGATCGCGATCCGCGACACGTTTCGAGTCGCCACGCGAAACTCAGTGCCCGTGCGAATCGCCTCCACCTCGGCCCGACTGTACTCCCTTTCCAGGCTCTCAATCGAAATCCAGTAGCATTTGTGAAAGGCCGTTGTGTACGTCACGAAGTGAATATGATCCGGCTCCTTCGGAGGCCTGGACAACATCGCGTCGATGAAGGTATTCGATTCCTCCAGGCTCTGCGGCTCCCACTTGTGGGCCGTCCCTGGGCCCACCAGGAACAAAATGTGCAGCGGCTCGATGTGTTCCGCCGCCAGCCTTTCCTGAATGTTCAGGCTCGCCTGCAACTGCGGATCCAACTCGCCTCCGTAACCCACCGTCGGCACCATGCGCGCGTTCGCCGTATAATCAACCGCGTCGTAAATCCGCAGCATCGCCTCCTGATACCCCACCAGGGGACCCAGCTTCGCGTACTTCTTCGTCTCCGTGAACCCCGCTCCCGCTTCCACCGCCGCCCATTTGTCGGGATAATGCAGACCGATGTGCCATGCCCCGGCGCCGCCCATCGAAAACCCCCGCAGGACGATTTTCTTCTCGTCAATTTTGTAGCGGGCCTTCACCGAGTCGATCGCCTCAAACACATCCGTCTCACCCGCCCATCGATACCCGTTGTTGCCGCGTCCATAAACATCCAGCGTGATGTGATCCTGGGTCACGGGCCGGTCGGTCTCATGCGCCGCGATAAAACTAACTTCGTTCTGCTGATCGCCGCGCCCATGCAGCACCACGTCGAGCCGCACCGGCTTCGACCCGTCGTACGATTGCGGAATCGTCAACCCGTAAGGTTGCACGCTCCCATCGACCCGCGACCGATACCCGCGCACGATTCTTCCCTTGCGGGATTCCCAGGAAAACGCGGTGTCCGCGGCCCGCACCAAGCCATGATCGAGAGCCTCGATCGTATTCGGCACAAACTCCGGTGTGAAAAACTCTTCCTCGAATCGAAGAATCCACGTGGCCGCTTTGTGATAAATCTCGATGTCGGCGATCCGCGCGTCATCGATGTGCCTGGAGTGCAACTCGTCCAGCGCGCGCGTCAATTGCGCCAGCCGCGATGAAATCTGCTCGTGTTCCGCGGGACTCGGTGGCGATGATCCTCGCATCAACGCCGCAGCGAAAATCCATGACGCCCAAAGCTTCATCGTTCGCCAAAACAATATAAGAATG